>DASXPO010000048.1:0-53126 GCA_036493535.1 Casimicrobiaceae bacterium | reverse complement strand
AGCTCCTCCTCGCTGATGACGTCCTCGATGCACGCAAACGGCTTGTCGCCCGTGCGCTCGAAGACTTCGCGAAGGATCGCGTCGGGCGGATTCTTTCGATTGGTGCGCACGATTTCCGCCGTCACAGCCAAGCGTTTCGTTTCGTAGATTTTCAGCGCCTGGATCGGATCGCGATCGGCGACGAGTGAATCGGCGAGCATACGCGCGTCGAGAATCGCCTGACCGGCGCCGTTGGAGCCGCGCGGGTACATCGGATGCGCGGCGTCGCCCAACAACGTGATTCGACCTAGCGACCACCACGGCAGCGGCTCCTGATCGACCATCGGGAATTCGAGAATCGACTGCGCGGCGCGAATCAGCGCGGGCACATCGAGCCAATCGAAGCGCCAATCCTCGAAGGCGCCGATGAAATCGCCGATGTTTCCCGGTCGATTCCAATCGCGGGTCTTGTAGCGAGTCGTTTGAAGCTCGGCCACCCAATTGACGAGCTGTCGGCCGTGACCATCGACATCGTCTTGAATCGGATAGATGACCATCTTGCCGCCCGCAAGCCAACCCGCGCGGATCATGCTCGCACCGCTGAGAATGGGCGACGAGACGCTGACGCCCCGCCACATATTGACGCCGGAATAGAGCGGCGGCCCCTCATCGGGATGCAGCGCCTTGCGGATCACGGAGTGAAGTCCATCACAGGCGACGACGATATCGCCGCGCTCGATCGGCCGCGGTTCGCCGCTTTGCGAATCGTGAAAATGCGCGACGGCGCCGCCCGCGTCCTGCTCGACGCCGACGCATTTCCATCCGGCGACAATCGCATGCTCACCGATACGCCGGTTGACCGCGTCGGCCAGCACCTTTTGCAATGCGCCCCGATGAATCGAATACTGCGGGTCGTCATACCCCGCGAACCGGCCCGCGGGCTCGCGATAGATCAGCTGTCCGAAGCGATTGAAGAATACCGATTCGCAGGTCAGGACGCCTGCGCGTGCGAGGTCCGCTTCGAGACCGAGCGCCCCCAACTCGCGCGCGGCATGCGGAAGGATGTTGATGCCCACCCCGAGCGGCCGGATTTGCGGGGCGAGCTCATAAATGCGGCAATCGATACCGGCCCGATGCAGCACCAGCGCCAGCGTCAGCCCGCCGATGCCGCCACCGACGATGATGACCTTCATCCAGGCTCTTTCATGATCGCGAGCATCTTACCTAAGCATTCGCCATTGCGTATGGCCTGTGATTTCGCCCGACGCGCCCCGCGTTGATCCAGGGCAAGAAATGTAGCGCTCGACTGGTGGCTCTCGTGCCGCTGCCGTAAAGTAGCCGCTTTCGGGGGCATCAAGCGTTTCGGCGTGGACGATAAGAGCTCGCTTACCACGTTTCTTTTCACCGATATCGAAGGCAGCACGCGGCTCTGGGAGCAGGAACCCGAGCGGATGCGCCAGGCATTGGCACGCCATGACGCGATGTCGCGCAGCGCGGTGGAGGGCCATCGCGGCGTCGTCGTCAAGATGACGGGCGACGGCGTTCATGCCGCGTTCGACGACCCGCTCGACGCAATCGCCGCGACGCTCCAACTACAGCGCGCGATCGCCGATCCCCGCGCGACGAATGATTTATCGCTGCCGATCCGCTGTGGCGTTCATGCGGGTGCCGTCGAGCGGCGAGACAACGACTTCTACGGCAGCGCGGTGAATCGAAGCGCGCGGATCATGAGCGCCGCGCATGGCGGCCAGATACTCGTGTCGCACGCCGTCGCAACACTGGTGGTCGACCGGTTGCCGTCCGGTGTCGCGCTGCGCGATCTCGGCAACGTGCGTTTGCGCGATCTCGCCCATCCCGAGCGGATCTATCAGCTCGTCGATCCGGAGTTGCGGCGCGATTTTCCCGCGCTTCGCTCGATGGAGGCGACGCCGAACAATCTGTCGCACCAGATCACGTCGTTCGTCGGTCGCCAGCGCGAGTTTGGCGAAGTCAAGAGGATGTTGCGCGATGCGCGCCTCGTCACCTTGCACGGCACCGGCGGGCTCGGCAAGACGCGCCTGTCGTTGCAGATCGCCGCCGATGTCCTCGACGAATATTCCGACGGCGTCTGGTTCATCGAGCTCGCACCGATCAACGATGCGCGTTTGGTGCCGCAGGCGCTGGCCTCCGTGCTGGGCGTCAAGGAGGAAGCAGGACATCCGGTGACCGAGGCGCTGGTCAAGTTCGTCAAGGATCGACGATTGTTGCTGATTCTGGACAATTGCGAGCATCTGACCGCCGCATGCGCCGAAATCGCGAAGGCGCTGTTGCACGTCGGCGCCGAGGTCAGAATTCTCGCCACGAGCCGCGAGAGCTTGCGCATTTCGGGTGAGACGGTTTATGCCCTATCGCCGCTCGCCGCGCCGGACGAGAGCGAGCAACCGACGCCTGCCGCGTTGGCGCGCTATGAGGCGGTTCGACTATTCGTCGAGCGTGCAACGGCCGCGATGCCGGCATTCGAGCTCAACGAAAAGAACGCGGCCGCGGTCGCGGACATCTGTCGCCGCCTCGATGGGATTCCATTGGCACTCGAGCTCGCCGCCGCACGTGTGCGCGCATTGTCGGTGGAAAACATCGCACTCCGCCTGAGCGACCGCTTCAGGCTGTTGACGACCGGCGATCGGACTGCGTTGCCGCGTCAGCAAACGCTGCGCGCACTGATCGATTGGAGTCACGATCTCTTGAGCGAGCCGGAGCAGACGCTCTTTCGCCGACTCGGCGTGTTCGTCGGCGGCTGGACGCTCGAAGCCGCGGAAGCGGTGTGCGCGGGCGGCGAAATCAGCGTGGACGAGGTTCTCGATCTGCTCGCGCGGTTGGTCGAGAAATCGCTCGTGGCGCTCGATCCCGTTAATGATCGCTATCGCCTGCTCGAGACAGTGCGGCAATACGCGCAAGAGCGACTCGTCGGCGCAAACGACGAAAGCGCGGTTCGGGACAAGGACCTCGAATACTTTGTACAACTCGCGGAGAAAGCGAGACCGGCGTTGCTCGGACCGGAGCAGGGCGAGTGGCTCGCTCGACTCGATCTTGAGCGAGAAAACCTGTTGGCGGCGCATGCCTGGTGCGACCACGCCGAAGAGGGTGCCAAGCTGGGTCTAAGGCTCGTGAACGGCGTGAAGCAGTATTGGGTTTACCGCGGATTTCTCGGCGTCGGATACGGAATCACCGTAGAGGCGATCGAGCGCAAGGGTGCCGAAAGCCGCGACGCATTGCGCAGCCGCGGTCAGTTTTGTGCAGGCCAGCTCTGTTCGTTGATGGGACGTTACGAAGAAGCGCAGCAACGGCTCGAGGAGAGTCTGGCGATCGCGCAGGAGACGGGCGACCGGGGACGCGTTGCGGCGATCCTCCAACCTCTCGTATGGGCGTCGCTCGGACGAGGCGACATTCCGATCGCGCGAACGTATGCGGATCAGGCGTTGAACTTGGCGAAGGAGGTCGGCACGAAACGCGATCTCGCCGCAGCGATCAATTTGCGCGCGCAGATTCATCGTTTGGAAGGTGAGTCGGATACAGCCGCGCCCCTATACGAGAAAGTGCTGCTGCTCGGGCGCGAGTTGGGCGACCACGACACGATCGCAATCGGCCTGTTGAACCTCGCCATGGTGGCCGTCGCGCGGGGTGCCATCGATCGCGCCGCGAAGATGCTGCTCGATGTGATCGATATCGCCGAAGAAATCGGCTCGACGTATGCGGGTCAAAGTGTCCTCGAAGTCTCGTCCGGACTTGCCGCACTGGAGGCCGACTGGCAACGCGCCGCGCGGTTCTATGCCGCTGCAGAGGCGCACATGGGTTACACCGGCATCGTGCGCGATCCGGCGGACGAGGCTTTTCTCGCGCCGCTCATCGTCAAGACGCGCAACGCTCTTGGCGAAGAAGCGTTCATGGCGGCGGAGTCCGGCGGTCGAACGCTGGCCTACGAGCACGCCATCACCGAAGCCCGGGCGTGGCTCGAAAACAAGGGTTGACGCCGTGCATCAGCCGTCGTTCACGATAACCGGATCCAACTCACAGGTGTTGTCGGCGGCGTCGAAGAGGACCACCTTATAGGCGTACTCGTTATTGTCGACGACGATGTTCGCGTCCAGCCACTGCATCTTCTGGCCCTTCTTGAGGCTCGGCTCGGGCTGATCGTTTTGTCCGAGCAAGAATTTGCCCGAGAACTGGCCGGTCGGGTCCCCGCGGGGATCCTTTAGCAGCAGGCTTTTGCCGAGCCGGAATTCATAGCGCGCATGCTGAACTTCCCAGACGATCTGGACGTTCTTGTTCCCTTTGATGTGGATTTTCGCGATGTCGACGGCCGGCCGGCCGCCCGTCTCGCAGGCCGAGGCGTCGACGTTGATCTTGCACGACCTCCCTTGACACGTCGCCTCGCCAAGCGCTTGCGGCGGCTGCGCGGCGCAAGCCGCCAGCGCCAAGCCGAACAGCAGGGAAAAAAAGCCCAGCATTCTTGCCATACACATCTCCACAAGAGAAGGCCGACTTCCGTCGATCCCACCGCGACTAGTCGTTCACGATGTACGGGTCCTTCTCGAGGTGATTGGGACCGTCGAGCTTGACCCAGTACTTGTAGACCTTGGCGGCCGTGTGGCGGTTGTTGCAATGGAATTGGCGCTGGCCGTTCGCGCGGCAGTCGAACTCCCCATCGCCTCCGATGATCTCGATCTTGAGCGAGTAGGGGCTGTCGTGCGGCAATCGCCAGATCATGTTGACAATCTGGTGATTGCTGACGATCACGTAGTCCACGACGACGATGTCGCTGGCTTTTACCGAAACGTCGATTTCGCAAGTTGCCCCGTTGCAGGTCTGACTCGATGTCGCCAAGCCGTCAAAGGGTTGTATCGGCGCACAGCTTGCGAGTGCAAGACAGAGAGTGACAGCACAAAGCAGAGTTCTTCTTTCCATTTGGCTTCTCCCTTGATTTGGACTTCATGGCGCAGCAAGGGGAATAATAACGAAACTGCGGGTGAATCGACGGCGAGCGATTGCGAATAATCCGCAGATCGGGGCCGTCGTTTCATGCACGGGATTGTTTCCTCGCTACCCGGATTGATGTTTCACATGCCTGTCTATGGCAACGTCCTCGACCTGATCGGCAACACGCCGATGGTTCGGCTGCGCAAGCTCGCGACCGGCCACTGCGAGCTCTACGTCAAGCTCGAGTCGCAGAACCCCGGCGGCTCGATCAAGGATCGGATCGGCCTGCGGATGATCGAGGCCGCCGAACAGGAAGGCAAGGTTGCGCCGGGCGGAACGATCATCGAGGCGACTGCCGGCAACACCGGACTCGGTCTCGCGCTTGCCGCGATCCACAAGGGCTACCGATTACGGCTCGTCATCCCGGACAAGATGAGCCAGGAAAAAGTCTTTCACCTGCGCGCGATGGGCGTCGACATCGTGATGACGCGCTCGGACATCGGCAAAGGCCATCCCGAGTACTACCAGGACATGGCGAAACGAATCGCCGGCGAGACGTCGGGCGCCTTCTACATCGACCAATTCTCCAATCCTTCGAATCCGAACACGCACGAGACGTGGACCGCCCCCGAAATCTGGGAGCAAATGGATCATCGGCTCGACGCCGTCGTCTGCGGTGTCGGCACGGGCGGCACGCTGACCGGCATCGGCCGGTTCATGCAACGTCATGCGCCGCACGTGCAAATGATTCTGGCCGATCCCGCGGGCTCGGTGCTCGCCGACGTCGTCAACACCGGCGCGCATGGCGAAGCGGGATCGTGGCTCGTCGAGGGGATCGGCGAGGATTTCGTTCCGGCCAATTGCGATCTAGGATTGGTGGCGCAGGCCTATACGATTCCCGACGGCGAATCGCTGCTTACGGCGCGGGAACTGCTGGCGAAGGAGGGATTGTTCGTCGGATCGTCCGCCGGCACGCTGGTCGCCGCGGCGCTTCGCTATTGCCGCGAGCAAGGCGAACCGAAGCGTGTCGTGACGATCGTCCCCGATGCCGGCGGCAAATATCTATCGAAGATGTTCAACGATTATTGGCTGATGGAGCAGGGCATCCTCGCCCGCGAGCACGTCGGCGATCTTTCGGATCTGATTGCGCGTCGCCATGGCGAGCGCGCCACGGTGACGATCGGACCGGACGACATGCTGATGACGGCGCTCGGCCGCATGAAGCTCTACGATTTTCAGCAACTGCCTGTGCTCGACGGCGACGAAGTGGTCGGAATTATCGACGAGTCCGATATCCTGATGGCAGTGTTCGGGCGCGAGGATCGCTTCCGCGACCCGGTCCGGACCGCGATGAGCGCAAGAATCGAAACGCTATCGCCGACAACCGGCGTCGACGCATTGATACCGATCTTTGACAAGGGACATGTGGCGATCGTCATGGACGGCGGCAAGTTCCTGGGGCTCATCACCCGCTACGATTTGCTCAACTACCTACGCCGACGCGCGAAGTGAAAACGATGAACAACGATTACAAGTTTGCGACGCGGGCGATTCATGCGGGACAGGAGCCCGATCCGACCACCGGCGCGGTCATGACTCCGATCTATGCAACGTCGACCTATGCACAGTCGAGTCCCGGCGTTCACAAGGGCTATGAATACGCGCGCACGCAGAATCCGACACGCATGGCGTTCGAGCGCTGCCTCGCTGATCTCGAGTCCGGCCGGCAAGGTTTTGCGTTCGCGTCGGGGCTCGCGGCGTCGGCAACCTTGCTCGATGCGCTGCCGGCCGGAAGCCATATCGTCGCATTGGACGATTTGTACGGCGGCACGTATCGGCTGTTCGAGCGCGTCCGAAAGACGTCGGCAAATTTGACGGTGACGTTCACCGACATGAGCGAACGGGCGCAGCTCGAAGCGGCGATCCGACCCGATACGCGAATGATCTGGGTCGAATCACCGAGCAATCCGCTGCTGAAGCTCGTCGATCTGGGAATGATCGCTGCGATCGCCCGCGAACGAAACGTGTTGGCTGTCGCGGATAACACGTTCGCGACGCCGTACGTACAGCGTCCGCTTGAATTCGGCTTCGACGTCGTCCTGCACTCCGTCACCAAATACCTGAACGGGCATTCCGACATGATCGGCGGCGTCATTGCGATCGGTGCCGATAGCGAACTCGCGGAGCGCTTGAGTTTCTTGCAGAACGCCGTCGGTGCGGTTTTGTCGCCGTTCGACAGCTTTCTCGCGTTGCGCGGTCTCAAGACGTTGCATCTGCGCATGGCGCGGCACTGCGAAAGCGCGTTGGTCATCGCGCAGCGCCTCTTGCGTCATCCGAAGATCGCGCGCGTCCATTACCCGGGATTGCCCGATCATCCTCAGCACGCGTTGGCGCTTCGCCAAATGAACGGCTTCGGCGGCATGGTGACGCTCGTGCTCCGCGGCGGACTCGACGACGCACGCCGATTTCTCGAGCGCTTGCGCATCTTCGTGTGCGCCGAAAGCTTGGGCGGGGTCGAAAGCCTCGCCGAACATCCGGCGATCATGACGCACGCGTCGCTTCCGTCGACGATCCGCGCGCAGCTCGGCATCGACGACAGTCTGGTGCGGCTGTCCGTAGGTGTCGAAGACGTCGATGATCTGATCGCCGACATCGATCAGGCGCTCGATTGATGAAGGTGTAGATCACATCACGGCCGATGCGTCGGCGGATTTGACATCGGCCCGGCGACCCAAGCGGTTGGGCCATATAAGATACTGATTCAACGCCCGTTTTTATATGCGGCAAGCATCTTGCATTAATGAGTCCAGCGGGCGGGGTGCAGCGCGAATTGTCAAGCTACGAAAGTGACCGTGAAATCCATACTGGACAGTTCTTTCCGTTACACGAACAGCGTCGAAACCGACTTGAAGAAGACGTTCGCGCGAATCCGCCGGGAACAGCGCACCTTGCTCCAATCCCAGCAAAAAACCGAAGCGGAATCGCTTCTCAAGGTGCGTCTGCTGCGGCAAAAAGCGGTCTGACGCAGTCCTGGAACGGATTCGAGATGCGAGCGGATGCGCGAAGGCGTGCGGCGCTTTCGCATCAACTCGAGACTTGACTTTGTTTTCGCCGGTGGGGCTCAATGGAAGTCCAAAGCCCCATCCTCAGCGGAAACGGTCATGTCGATACGCTCGATTCGCTCCATCGTCGCGGGGCAAACGCCCATCAGCGCGACGAAAACCACGACTGTCGTCGAAGCGGCGCGCTTGATGAAGCAGCAGAACATCGGCGCGTTGCTCGTTCTCGACAGCTCCCGGCTGATCGGCATCTTCACCGAGCGTGATGCGCTGTTCCGCGTGCTCGCCGCGGGGCGCGATCCCAGCACGACGCGGCTTGCCGACGTCATGACGGCGCAACCGCAGACGATCGGACCCGACGAGCCGTTTCTCCATGCGCTTCGCATCATGTACGAATGCAATTTCCGACATTTGCCGGTAGTGGAATTCGGCAGGCCGCTCGGCATGGTTTCGGTGCGCGACGCGCTCGACGATGATTTGTATGCACTTCGCGTGGATCTCGCACAACGCCAAGAGATGGAATGAGATCGGCGAAATGCGGTCTTGCGGACCGAGTTTCCCTTCGTTCGGAGCACTAAAGAATGTCGATTGCACGCATTGCCGCGTGGTGTTTTTGCGCTTGTCTGACGCTCCCGGCTATCGTCGCGGCGCAGACCGCTTATCTGACGACGGCGGTCAACGTTCGCGCGGGGCCGGACAGCGCCTACCCGGTGGTCGTGCGCGTCGCTCCCGGAGCGCCGCTCACGGTATTCGGTTGCCTGGGCGACTGGAGTTGGTGCGACGTCGGCGCGGGACCGAATCGCGGCTGGGTTTACGCAAAATTTCTCGTCTATCCGTACCAGAGTCGTCGTGTACCGATCATCACCTATGGGCCCTCGCTCGGGCTTCCGATCACTGCGTTCTCGGTCGGGCCCTATTGGGATAGCTATTACCGCGGTCGTCCGTGGTACGCGAATCGGACCTATTGGGAGCATCGGCCGCCGCCGCCCGTAAGACCGCCTCCGCGCCCACCACCGACGATTCAACCGGTTCGTCCACCGCCGACGATTCAACCGGTTCGTCCGCCACCGACGATTCAACCAGTGCCTTCGCCGCCCACCGGAGGCCGACCACCCAATGGTGGAAGACCTCCTGGGGGAGGCGGATCTCCTCCGAACCAGGGGGGCGGTCCGCCGCCCGGCACAGGCCCCAAGCCGGCCGTGCAATGAATCGACGTACCTACTGTAGACGGGCCGCGCGCGTGGCGCGCGCGACTTGTCGTACACTCGTCGCGATGCGCCCACGATGCGCGGATCGGCTTCATGCGCGCGTCCGCTATCGACGGCAGCCCCGGGCGCAAGGAGGCTTCTATGCAAAACTCGACAACGACGACCGCTCGTCGCGCCGGCGCGACGGCCGTCCATTCGCTGCATCGTTTCGTCTTCAGCGTTCCCGACCTCGACAAGGCGGCGGACTTTTATCAGGCATTCGGGCTCGATGTGCGCCGCGAGGGCGCGCGCCTCGATCTTCACACCCACGGTAACCCGCATCGCTGGGGGTCCATCTATCGGGGAAGCGGTCCAAAGCGATTGGAATACTTGAGCTTTGCCGCGTATCCGGAGGATTTGAAAGCACTTGTCGACCGTCTGTCGGCGCTGCGCGTTCCAACCATCGAGCCGCACCGTCTTGCCGACGAGGAAGGCGTTTGGTTCACCGATTCTGAAGGCGTTGCCATTGAGCTCGTCAGTGGATCGAAGGTGTCCCCTTCGGACAAGTCCCCAGCACAGACCGCGTCGATCGTCCCGGGCAAAGGCGCGGCGCCGAGCCGTTCCAAAGCCGGATTCGTTCATCCGCGCCGGCTGTCGCATGTCCTGATGTTCACGTCGGACGTGGCGCGCTCGGTGCGGTTCTACGCGGACGCGCTCGGACTACGGCTCTCCGATCACTCGGGCGACTTGATCGCATTCATGCACGGCGCCCACGCAAGCGACCATCATATGCTCGGGTTCGCGAAATCGGACGGACCGGGACTCCATCATTCCAGCTGGGACGTCGCGAGCCTCGACGATGTCGGACTCGGCATGCAACAGATGATCGATCGGGGCTATCCGGACGGTTGGGGGGTCGGCCGGCACGTCATCGGGTCCAACTACTTTCGCTACGTGCGCGATCCGTGGGGCAGCTTCGCCGAATATTCCTACGACATCGATTTCATTCCGGCCGACGTCGATTGGGAAGCGGCGGATCACCCGGCGGACGATTCGTTCTATGTATGGGGCCCGCCGGTGCCGGACTATTTCATCGTCAATCACGAGACCGCGGCACGGCGGCAAAAAGCCGCGTAACCGCATACCAAGAATCGACGCGGAAGCGTCGGCAACGCTTCACCGGAGCGCCAAAGGAGGGCTGTCGTCATGAGAATCCCGCGTGCAGTGTCAGCGGTTTTATTGCTCATCGCATCGTCGCTCGCTGCATCGGTCGCCCTGGCGGCGACGTCCGGAGCGCCGGTTCGGATCGGCAGCACGCTGGCGTTGACGGGGCCGCTCGCGTCCACCGGTCTCGTCCATCAAATCGTCGGCGACATTTACGTCGACCAATTAAACAAAAAGAACGGATTATTGGGCCGGCCTGTCGAGTGGATCGTCAAGGACGATCAATCGAAGCCCGAGCTCGCGCGTACGCTGTACGAGCAATTGATCACCGTCGACAAGGTCGATCTGTTGATGGGTCCGTACGCCACCGGCGCGATCCTCTCCGCGATGGGTGTCGCGCAGCGCTATAACAAGATGCTGATCCATCACACGTTCGGCATTCCGAGCCTCGCGAAATACGACGCGCAATTTCCGACGTGGTCACTGGGCCCCGATCCGGCAACCACTTTTCCGAATACGCTGTTCGACGCGCTCGCCGCTCAGCCCAAGCCGCCGAAGACGATCGCGATCGTGACCAGCAAATTCCCGTCCGTGCATTTCATGTCGCTCGGTGCACGCGAGGTCGCGAAAAAACGCGGGTTACAGGAAGTGCTATTCCTCGAATGGGAATTCGGCAACCGCGATTTCGGTCCGATCGCCGCACGCTTGAAGGACGCGAATCCGGACATGGTCTGGGTCGGCGCCATCGGCCTCGAAGGCAACCAATTGCTCGACGCCGAGAAGAAGATCGACTACGCACCGGCATATCACTTCTACATGTATCCGGCTCCGGGTCCGATGGTGCAGGCGCCCGAAGCGAAGAACGCGCTCGCCGCGACGATCTTCGAAGAACATCCGCCGTTCACCAACAATCCGGGCGCCGCTGAATTCGTGCAAGCCTTCCACGAGCGCGCAGCGAAGGCGGGGCTCGCCTACACCGGAGTCGAAACGCAGGCCGCGGCGTCGTATACGGCATGGCAAGTGCTGGAGGCCGCGGTCAATGCGACCAAGAGCCTCGACGACAAGGTGCTCGCCGCATGGCTGCGCAAGAACAAAGTGGACACGATCCAGGGCAAGCTGCATTTCGACGGACCCTCGAATTACGGTGACGACCTGATGCGCGTGAAGCAGGTGCAAAACGGCAAGTGGGTGACCGTGTGGCCGAAGGAAGTTGCGGCACCGGGCGCGAAGCTGGTCGGGCCGTAACGCTAAGCGGTCATTCCGAGGCGAAACCGAGGAACCGGCTTTTCGAAAAGCAGGTCCTTCGCTTCGCTGAGGATGACCGTCGTCGACCGTGCAATTCCCGAGCGCAACCCTCATTGCGCAATCCGTCTTGTCCGGCGTGTTCGTGGGCTCGCTCTACGGCCTGCTCGGACTCGGACTCACCCTTTCGTGGGGCATTCTCCGGCAGATCAACCTCGCGTACTTCGCGCTCACGTTTCTTGCCGCGTATCTGTGCTACCAACTTGTCACGGTGCACGGCATCGATCCGCTTGCGACGCTGTTGATCATTGCACCGGGATTCTTTGCGGTCGGCGTCGCGCTGCAATGGCTGTTCGCGCGATTTCGCGTGAGTCCGTTCAATTCGCTGCTCGTCACGTTCGGCTTGACGGTCATCGTCGAAAGCGCGATCCAGGCGATTTGGACAGCGGATTTCCGACGCATGGAATCGACCTATGGCGCGGCGCGGCTGCAGATCGGACCGCTCTATGTTCCAGCGCCGGAGCTCATTACCCTCGCACTGTCGGTCGTTCTATCCCTGTCGCTGTACGCGGCGCTCCGCTACACCGATCTCGGCAAGGCGATGCGCGCTGCTGCGGAGGATGGCCCGATTGCAAGCGCGTTCGGCGTCAATCGTCGGCTGATCGCGTTCGCGCTCTCCGGCGCATGCGCCATGCTCTCCGCCGTGGCCGGCGTCTGTCTCGCCTTGAGTTACACGCTGGCGCCCGCGCAGATCTACGCGTGGATCGGCGTCGTGTTCGCCGCCGTCATGATGGGCGGCGTGGGCCGGCCGCTCGGCCCATTGCTCGCCGGCATCGTCATCGGCGTAAGCGAAGCGCTGACCATGGCGCTGACTGCGCCGTCATGGGCGCCGCTCGTTTCCTTTTCGCTGCTGATCCTGCTGCTGGTCGTGCGACCGGACAAGACTTAGGTTTTGCACCGGTGGGACGACTCATGCATGGAAATCGCGCGCTTGTCGCCATCATCCTGGCGGGCTTCCTGCTTGCCACACTGCCGTGGTTCCGGCTGCCGCCGTTCTACGAGTCGTTCCTCTATCTCGTGCTGCATTGGATCGTTCTCGCGACGTCGTGGAACATCCTGTCCGGCTACTCCGGGTATTTTTCATTTGGGCATGGCGCTTTTTTTGGTGCCGGCATGTATACGACGGCATTCGTCGCCTCGCGCTACGCCGTTCCGTTTCTCTGGACGCTGCCGCTCGCGGCGGTTGTTGCCGCGCTGCTTGGGCTGCTGCTCGGCGCCGTCGTCTTTCGCGTCCGCCGTCTGCGCGGAGAATTGTTCGCGCTCGTCACGCTCGCCGTCACGTTCGTGGTCGGCACGATCGTGCTCAACACGCCGATCGACGGCGGACCGGGCGTTTATCTGAGCGCCGTGCCTATCCCTGCACTCGGTCCGTCGGCGGCGTCCTCCTTCTACTTGCTTGCGCTTGCCCTCGCGGTGATCACGCTCTTTGCGGCGCGCTGGATCTACGCGGCCAGGCTCGGCACCGGACTGTTCGCGATCCGAGACGACGAAGACGTCGCCGAAGTGATGGGCGTCCCGACGTTTCGCTGCAAGATGGTCGCGTTCGGCCTGTCGTGTGCGCTCGCGGGCGTCGCGGGCGGGATTCATGCATTGTTCGTGTCGTACGTCACCGCGAGCGAGACCTTCTCGATCGTCGTGCCGTTGACTGTCGTGCTGATGAGCGTCCTCGGCGGCACGCGGCACTGGGCCGGGCCGGCGGTTGGCGCAGCCGTCATTACGAGTCTGCTCTATGCGTTCACCGCCGGCGATCATGCGGTGCTCGGCAAAGCGGTGTTCGGCACTCTCTTGATCGTCGTGATCCTGTTCGTGCCGGAGGGCGTGCTGGGCGCACTTTCGGCGCGACGCCGTCAATCCGATGCGAAGCCCATCGCGGCCGGTCGGCCACGCGACACGCCTGCGCTGCCATCCCGCGATGGCCATGCGCCGCTCCTCGTTGTGCGCGCGGTCTACAAGGCATTCGCGGGCGTACAGGCACTGGGCGGCGTCAGTCTCGAGATTCGCTCCGGCGAGATCCTTGCACTACTCGGTCCGAACGGCTCGGGCAAGTCGACGTTGATCAACGTCATCAGCGGGCATTTCCGCAACGACGCAGGATCGATCGTATTCGACGGACGCGATCTACGCGGAGAGCCGCCGCACCGAATCATGCGTGCCGGCATCGCGCGAACCTATCAAATTCCACGGCCGTTCGGCCATCTATCGGTGCTCGAGAACGTGGCATTGCCCTTGATGTTCGGCGCCCCCGCGCTCGAACGCGACGCCGCGGAAGAGGAAGCGGCACGCTGGCTCGACTTCACCGGACTCGCGGCCAAGGCGAACGCGCTGCCCGACGCCCTCAACTTGCATCAGCGCAAGTTTCTCGAGCTTGCGCGCGCGCTGGCGTCGCGCCCGCGGCTCGTCATGCTGGACGAAGTGCTATCGGGCCTCACGCCGGGCGAAATTCACGAGGCGGTCGCGTTGATCCGTTCGATTCGCGACGCCGGAACGACGATTCTCTTCGTCGAGCACGTGATGCGCGCCGTCATGGCGCTGGCCGATCGCGTCGTCGTTCTCGACCATGGGGCGGTGATCGCCGAAGGCGCCCCGTCCGAAGTGATGGAGCAGGCGCACGTCGTGACCGCGTTTTTGGGCAAAGACCATGCTCGCGCTTGACGCGATTGTCGCGAAGTACGGCACCGCAACGGCGCTATGGAACGTTTCGCTGACGATCGAATCGGGCGAGCTCGTGTGCGTCGTCGGGCCCAACGGCGCGGGCAAGACGACGCTCATCAACGTGATCGCCGGCATCCACCGCATCGCCGGTGGAACGTACTCGTTGGGCGGCGATGACGTTTCGCGACTGCCGGCGCACCGCTTTTGCGCCCGCGGTATCGCAATCGTGCCCGAAGGCCGGCGACTTTTCACTGCAATGACGGTACGCGAGAACCTCGCGCTCGGAAGCTACCGCCGCGACGCCAGAGGGGAACGGCGAAACTCGCTCGAGCACGTTTGCGCGCTTTTTCCTGCTTTGGTCGAGAAACTGGATCGCCCCGCCGGAGCGCTGTCGGGCGGTCAGCAGCAAATGGTGGCGATCGGCCGAGCATTGATGGCCCGCCCGCGGTTGCTGCTTCTGGACGAACCGTCGCTGGGTCTCGCACCGACGATCGTGCTCGACATGTTCCGAATCATTCGCGGCATCAACGCCGAAGGCGTCGCGGTGTTGCTGGTCGAGCAGAACGTGGCGATGGCGCTCGACGTCGCAAGCCGCGCCTACGTCCTCGAAGAAGGGTGCACCGTTGCGCACGGTGCGCCGGCGACCTTGTCGGCGGAGCCCCATATCCGACGCGCCTATCTCGGACTTTGACTATTGCGAAAACAACGGCGTCCGGACGATACTTTGCCGGACGCTGAAAAACATGGAGCATGCATGACGCTGGATTGGGCTTCTTTCACGCCTTGGTCGGCGCTGATCGGCGGCTTGGTGATCGGAACCGCCGCAGCGATGCTCGTGCTGTTGAACGGCCGCATCGCCGGCATCGCCGGCATCATCGGCGGTCTGCTGCGACCATCGACCGGTGAAGTGGGATGGCGCGTGGCGTTCGTCGCCGGGCTCGTGGTCGCGCCGATCCTGTATTCGATTGTCGCGACCCTGCCCGCAATCAGCGTGGATGCAAGCTATCCGACGATCGTCGCCGCGGGATTGCTCGTCGGCGTGGGAACGCGCTATGGCTCCGGTTGCACGAGCGGCCACGGCGTATGCGGAATCTCGCGCTTGTCGATACGCTCGATCGTCGCGACTAGCGCTTTCATGATCGCCGGCTTTGCGACCGTCTATGCCGTGCGGCAGGTGATTGGAGCATACCCGTGATGATTGCGCTTTGCGCCTTTCTATCCGGTCTCGTGTTCGGCATCGGGCTCATCGTCTCGCAAATGGTGAATCCCGCGAAAGTGCTGGGCTTTCTCGATATCGCCGGCCGCTGGGACCCTTCGCTCGCGCTCGTCATGGCGGGCGCCGTCGCGGTTGGACTCGTTGCATTCGGCTGGGCGCGTAAGCGGTCGACGACGCTGCTTGCGACGCCAATGCGCCTACCGCAAGTCACCAGCCTCGATCAACGGCTGGTCGGCGGCAGCCTGCTGTTCGGCATCGGGTGGGGGCTTGCCGGGTTCTGCCCGGGACCCGCCGTCGTCGCGCTCGGCGCGGGTCACGCGAAGGCGCTCGTCTTCGTGCTCGCGATGCTGGGGGGCATGGTGTCATTCGAGCTCCTCGAGCGAATGCGTTTGCCGTCGCAGAAGGTGGCGCACGCGGAACCTGCAGCAAGGAGCGAGTGATCCATGTCGACAGTGATCTTCCGGCAACTGTTCGATCCGCAATCGTCGACCTATTCGTACTTGCTCGCCGATCGCCGAAGCAAAGAGGCGGTGATCGTCGATCCGGTTTTCGAACAAGCCGCTCGCGACGCGGCGTTGATTCACGAGCTCGGCGTCACGCTGGTTGCGACACTCGATACGCACGTCCATGCGGATCATGTGACCGGCGCGTGGCTGTTGAAGGCCCGCTTCGGCAGTGAAATTGCGATTTCCGCCGCGAGCGGCGCGGAAGGCGCGGACCGCTATCTTGCGCACGGCGATCAACTCACGTTCGGTCGCCGCTACCTCGAAGCCCGCGCAACGCCGGGGCACACGCAGGGCTGCATGACGTTCGTCCTCGATGATGAAAGCGCCGCTTTCACCGGCGATTGCCTGTTGATCCGCGGCAGTGGGCGCACCGACTTCCAACAGGGGGATGCGCGGGCAATGTATCGGTCGGTGCGTAGCCAGATTTTGACGCTGCCGCCGGAATGCCTGCTCTACCCGGCGCACGATTATCGCGGCTTGACCGTCACGAGCGTCGCCGAGGAACGCAGCTATAACCCGCGTCTTGGCGGCGACATCGGCGAAGCCGATTTCGTCGGTTACATGAGCAATCTCGGATTGCCCCACCCGAAACTGATCGACATCGCGGTACCCGCCAACCTGCGCTGCGGTCGACCCGAGCACGACGGGTTGCCGAGCGAGCCGACATGGGCGCCGTTGATTTTCACTTTCGCGGGCTTCTTCGAGATCCAGCCCGATGCGCTCGAAGAATGCGCGGCGTCGGCGCAGATCGTCGATGTGCGCGAGCGCGACGAATTCTACGGCCCCTTAGGGCGTATTGCCGGTGCCCGGTGGATTCCGCTCGGCGAACTTTCGCGGCGGACGGACGAGCTCGCGCACGACCGTCCCATCGTCGCGGTGTGCCGCTCGGGCGCGCGGTCCGCGCAGGCTTCCGTCATGTTGCAAAAAGCCGGCTTCAACGATGTCGCAAATCTTGCCGGCGGCATGCTGCGCTGGCGCGCCGAAGGATATCCGGTCGAAGGCAGCCGCGACTAGAAACCTGTCGAATAATTCGCTGCGCAGCCCGATTGCATTGTCGTGTCAGCGCGCCGAGCTCGTATTGCCATCCTGTTTCTCCGGAAGGCGAGTCACGCGTCAATGTTCGGTCGTCGGGGAGCGCACCGCGGCGACGACCGAAGGCAGTGGATGATCGCGGTATTGTTCGCGCAGCGTTCGCTTCGAGAGCTTGCCGGTCGCCGTGTGCGGCAATTCGTCGACGAAGATCACCTCATCCGGTATCCACCATTTCGCGGTCTTTCCGCAATAAAAATCGAGCATCGCCTCCCGGGTGAGTGCGGCGCCCTGCTTGCGCACGACGAACAACAGCGGCCGTTCATCCCATTTCGCATGGTGAACACCGATGACGGCGGCCTCGGCGACCGCCGGATGCCCGACCGCGATGTTCTCGAGCTCGATCGAGCTGATCCATTCGCCGCCGGACTTGATCATGTCCTTCGAGCGATCGGTGATCTGCAGATAGCCGTCGGCGTCGAGCGTTCCGACGTCGCCCGTCGGCAGCCATCCATCGGGCGTCAGCGGGTCGCCGCCCTCGTTGCGGAAGTACTCCCGCAAGACCCACGGACCCTTGACCAGGATGTTGCCGGCGGACTTGCCATCACGCGGCAGCTCGAGCCCTTCCGCGTCGACGATTTTCATGTCGACGCCATACAACGGTCGACCCTGTTTGAGCCCTAATCGAAAGCGATCGTCGGCCGACAAATCGCGGTGCTTCGCCTTGGGGCTGCCGATCGTGCCGACCGGACTCATCTCGGTCATACCCCACCCGTGCATGACACGGATGCCGAAATCATCGCGCAATGTCTGCATCATCGCCGGCGGGCACGCCGCGCCGCCGATTGTCGTGATCTCGAGCGTCGAGAACTTGAGATCGTTCGCTTTCATGTAGGCGATCAATCCCGCCCAGACCGTCGGCACGCCCGCGGACGACGTGACGCGTTCGCGCTCGAACATCTCGTAGAGATTCCTGCCGTCGAGACCGCAACCGGGAAAGACGAGCTTCGCGCCGACCATCGGCGCCGAATAGGGAACGCCCCAGGCATTGACGTGGAACATCGGCACGATCGGCAGCACGACGCTTTGCGCCGAGTAACCCTTGGCGTCGGGCAGACACGTGCCGAACGCGTGCAGGATCGTCGAGCGGTGACTGAACAGCACGCCCTTCGGATTGCCCGTGGTGCCCGACGTATAGCAAAGACCCGATGCGGTATCTTCGTCGAACATCGGCCAGTCGTAGTCGTCGTCTTCGGCGTCGACCAGCTCCTCGTAGCAGGAAAGGGCCGGAATTGCCGATGACGTCGGCATATGCGCGCGATCGGTGAGCGCCACCCAACCTTCCACGCCTTTGCATAACGGTGCGAGCTTCTCGACCAGCGCCGTGAACGAGAGGTCGAAGAAAACGACGCGGTCTTCGGCGTGGTTGACGATGTACGCGAGCTGCTCGAGAAAAAGCCGCGGATTGATCGTGTGGACGATGGCGCCCATGCCGGAGATGCCGTAATAGAGCTCGAAGTGGCGGTAGCCGTTCCAAGCCAGCGTGCCCACGCGATCGCCGGTGCCAATGCGCAGGCGCTGCAGCGCGCGGGCGAGTCGCCGCGACCGCATATGCGCATCGCTGTACGTGTAGCGGTGGATCGGACCTTCGATCGTGCGCGAGACGATCTCGGTGTCGCCGTGGTAGCGATCGGCGTGGCACAGCAACGACGAGATCATCAGCGGCACGTTCATCATCAGACCTTGCATCGTCCCCCTCCTTGGAATCCGCCGTTCCTTTTGGGCCCGCCCTTGAATTGACGGGCCCGCACCGTTAGCATCCGCTCTCTAGAGAGCAAGCTGGCCCGACGTGCGCGCCGTGGCGAAAAGCGCTGTCGCACCCCGATCTTCGCTCCAAACCAACAGGAGGAGTCATGCGCAGCCCATTCCGCTGGATACCGGCAGTTGCCGTCCTGCTAGCCGCGTCGCCGACCGTCGCTGACGTCAAGATCGCGCTCATCGATCCCCTCTCCGGCGGTGCCGCGACAACCGGCATTCTGGCGCAGAAGACGCACCAGTTCTACATCGACGCGATCAACGCCGCCGGCGGTATCAACGGCGAAAAGATCGAGCTCCTCTCGTTCGACAATAAGGTGAACGCCCAGGAGTCGCTGATCCAGCTCAAGAAGGCACTCGACGAAGGGGCGCGGTACGTCGTGCAGGGCAATGGCAGCGCTGTCGCGCTCGCGATCACCGATGCGGTGCAGAAACACAACGAGCGCAATCCAGGCAAGGAGGTCGTTTATTTGAACTACGCGGCCGTCGACCCGGCGCTCACGAACGAAAAGTGCAGCTTCTGGCATTTCCGCTTCGACGCCGACGCGGACATGAAAATGGCCGCGATGACCGACGTCATCGCCAAGGATCCGAAGGTCAAGAAGGTCTACCTGATCAACCAGGACTACTCGTTCGGCAAAGCGGTGGCGGCAGCGGCGAACGGGATGCTCTCGGAAAAGCGCCCCGACATCAAGATTGTGGGAGACGAGCTCCATCCGTTGCAGAAGGTGCAGGATTTCTCGCCATACGTTGCCAAGATCCGGGCGTCCGCCGCCGACACCGTCATCACCGGCAATTGGAGCAATGACATGGTGCTGCTGGTGAAGGCGGGCAAGGACGCGGGGCTCAAAGTGGATTGGGAAACGTTCTACGGCGGTAGCCCCGGAACCGTGTCGGCGATCGGCGAAGCAGGCGTCGGGACACTCAAGCAGGTCACCGAATGGCACAAGAACGCGACGCCCGAGCTGGACGCAACCGTCGCGGCGTTCGCGAAGAAGTACCCCGGCAAGGAGAATGAGTTTTCGTACTACCGGGCGAAGACAATGTGGGAGATGTTCGCAGCCGCGGCGAAGAAGGCGGGCTCGAACGATCCGGTGAAGATCGCGAAAGCGCTCGAAGGAATGAAGATGCAGACGCCGCTCGGCGAAGTCGAGATGCGTTCGGATAATCACCAACTGCTCCAGCCGCTGTACGTATCAACGCTGTCGAAGGGGATGAAGTACGACGTCGAGGACTCGGGCCTCGGGTGGAAGACCGATGCCACGGTAGAGGGCAAGTCGACGCGATTGCCGACGATGTGCAAGATGGAGCGGCCGAAGTAGCCTCATATCTTGCTTAGAGCGGCGGGCAGTGCGCGGTCCTACGCTCCGGAGCCCGCAAACGTGGCGACCTACGGGTACCCGGTACGGCTTGTCAGCGTCGACCCAACGACGCCCGACGGCCGTACCACCCGTGACGGTCGCCGCGGTCTAGTCGCGTCAGCCCGCGCACTGCCCGCCGCTCGGGCAACGCCGGTGTCGACTCGCAGCGTCGGATCGCGCCTTCGCCGCGCCAACGCGCAATTCCCAAACCTATGCTCGAAATAGCCGCCGTCTCGCTGATGAACGGCATCGTCTACGGCTTGCTGCTGTTCATGTTGACGAGCGGGCTGACGCTGATCTTCAGCATGATGGGCGTGCTGAATTTCGCGCATGCGAGCGTCTTCATGGTGGGCGCTTATTTGTCTTATCAGTTCGCGCGGTGGATCGGTTTCTGGCCGGCCCTGGTGCTTGCGCCTATCGCGTGCGGTTTGATCGGCGCGGCAATCGAGCGTTATGGCTTGCGTCATGTGCACAAGAACGGCCACGTCGCGGAGATCCTGTTCACGTTCGGGCTGGCGTATCTGATCGAGGAGCTGGTTACGATGATCTGGGGCCGCAATGCGGTCGCGAACAACGTGCCCGCCGTCATCGATTTCCCGTTGTTTTCCGTGTTCGGCAGCAGCTTCCCTGCATACAAGGGATTGATGATGGCGATCTCGATCGCGATGTTCGTCTTTCTCTACCTCGCGCTCAAGCGCACGCGCATCGGGCTCGTCATTCAAGCGGCATTGACGCATCCGCAGATGGTGAGCGCGCTCGGTCACGACGTACCCGGCGTCTTCGTCCTAGTGTTCGCGCTCGGCAGCGCGCTCGCGGGGTTGGCCGGCGTGATCGGCGGCTTCATGCTGCTCACGCAGCCGACACTCGCGAACGCAGTCGGCCCGATCGTGTTCGTCGTCGTCGTCATCGGCGGCCTCGGCTCGCTGGCCGGCGCGTTGATCGCATCGATGCTGATCGGCATTCTCCAGACGTTCGCTGTTGCGATCGATTATTCGCTGCTCGATCTCCTGCGCGCCGCCGGCGTTGTCGTGACGCGCGCGTCGCCCGGCTACGATTTCTTCGCGATCAAGGTCGCGACCGCGGCACCGATCGTTCCGTATCTGTTGCTCGTGCTGATGCTGATCGTTCGGCCTCGCGGACTCATGGGCAAGCGGGATGTATGAAGAGCATCGTTGCGCCGCTCGCCGCGTCCGAGACGATTGCACGTTCTCGAATCGCCGCGTGGCGGCCCTGGATTGCTGTCGCGACGCTCTTGCTTGTACTGCCCCATGTCCCCGGCCTCAACGGTGATTTCGGTCGCTCGCTGTTGAGTCAAATGGGCATCGCCGCCGTGTTCGCGCTGTCGTTCAATGTGCTGCTTGGCCAGACCGGCTTGCTGTCCTTCGGACACGCTGTCTACTTCGGCTTGGGCGGTTACGCGACGATCCATCTGATGCGTGCCGTCAACCACGGCGTCCCGATTCCCATGCCGTTCGTGCCGCTGGCGGGTGCGCTTGCCGGAATGTTTTTCGGGGTCTTGTTTGGATCGGTCACGACAAAGCGGGCGGGGACGATCTTCGCGCTGATCACGCTCGGCATCGGCGAGCTCGTTTACGCGACGACGTTCATGCTGCCTACTTACTTCGGCGGGGAGGAGGGCGTCACCGCGAGCCGCACCCAGGGCCCGTCATTGTCGGGATTCGACCTCGGGCCGCAGCTTCAGGTCTATTACCTGATCGCCATCTGGGCGATGATCGCGACGGCGCTGATGCGCGCGTTCATCCGTACGCCGGTAGGGCGCATGTGCAACGCGGTCCGCGACAATCCGGAGCGGGCCGAGTTCGTCGGTTACAACACCGCGCGGGTTCGCTTCGTCGCGTTTGCAACGGCGGGGCTTTTCGCGGGATTGGCCGGCGGGCTGCATGCGATCAACTACGAGATCGTCGCGGCCGATTCGGTCGGCGCGTTGCGATCGGGGACCGTCTTGCTGATGACTTACATCGGCGGCGTCGGCCACTTCATCGGCCCGGTGATCGGCGCCGCGGTACTGACGTGGCTGCAGGCAAGCTTGAGCGGCTACACGTCCGCCTGGCTGCTCTACCTCGGCCTCTTTTTCATGCTGGTGATCGTATTCGCGCCCTCCGGTCTCGCGGGCCTGGTGCTGATGCACAGGCCGATCGTGCGATCGCCCGCTTTTGCAAGCGTGCTCCGCGCCTACGCGCTGGCGCTCCTGCCCGTCGTGGTGATGACACTGGGTATCGTATTGCTGGTGGAGATGAGCTACCGCGTTTCGACGCAGCCCGAGCTCGGCACACGGATGCGATTGCTCGGTATCGGAATCGACGCCGCAACGCCTTGGCCCTGGCTTGCCGCCGTCGTCACGGCAGTCGCAGGATTCGCAGCTTTTCGGTTGACATGGCCCGTCGTCGCCGCGGCGTGGCACACGGCGTCCGTCGAAGCGCATTCATCGGCAGCTTTGCGATGAATGCGCCTGCGTCGACAATCGATGATGGATCGCCGGTCGCGCTCGAGCTTTGCGACGTGCGCAAAAGCTTCGGCGCGACGCCGATCATTCGCGGCGTCTCGCTTCAGATCAAGCGCGGTGAGCGTCATGCGATGATCGGCCCCAACGGCGCCGGCAAATCGACATTGTTCAACTTGATCAGCGGACGATTTGCACCAAGCTCGGGATCGATATGCTTGAACGGTGAAGATGTCTCCGGCATGCCGCCGTATGCGCTCAACCGTCGTGGACTCGCGCGCAGCTTCCAGGTGACGAACATCTTTCCGCGGCTGAGCGTGTTCGAGAACATCCGTTGCGGCGCCTTGTGGTCACTCGGCTATCGCTATAGCTTCTGGCAACAGGTGGAGAAGTTGCGTGACGCGAACGAGCGCGCCGAGCGGACGCTCGAGCAGATTCGAATGACGTCGCGGCGCAACGTGCCCGCCGGTGTGCTCACCTACGCCGAGCAAAGGGCGCTGGAAATCGGCATTACGATCGCCGGGAATGCGGCGATTATTCTGCTCGACGAACCGACTGCGGGGATGAGCCGCCGCGAAGCGGCGAACGCCGTCGAGCTGATACGCGTGGTGTCGCAAGAGCGCACTCTCATCATCGTCGAGCATGACATGAGTGTGGTCTTCGATTTGGCCGATCGGATCTCGGTGCTGGTCTATGGCGAGCTCATCGCCGCCGATTCGCCCGACAGCATTCGGGGCAACGCTCGAGTGCAAGCCGCTTACCTTGATTCAGGCCCACATGCTTGAAGTCGACAACCTGCACGCCTACTACGGGAAGAGCCACATCCTGCAAGGCGTGTCGTTTCGCGTCGGCGACGGCGAGATCGTGAGCTTGCTCGGCCGCAACGGCGCCGGCCGCTCGACAACAGTCAAGACGATCATGGGACAGGTGCCGCCGGCGGGATCGATTCGCTTCAAC
Source organism: Casimicrobiaceae bacterium (assembly GCA_036493535.1). Lineage (GTDB taxonomy): Bacteria > Pseudomonadota > Gammaproteobacteria > Burkholderiales > Casimicrobiaceae > VBCG01. Next base: position 29,485 of record DASXPO010000048.1, on the reverse strand, counting down.
GGCGAACGGATCGATGGCTTACCGCCGCACGCGATCGCCCGCAAGGGATTGGCCTACGTACCCGAGGATCGCGCGATCTTTCCCACGCTCAGCGTGCGCGAGAATCTCCTGCTCGGCATGAAGGCGACGCGCACCGGCGGACGCTGGTCGATCGACGACATGTTCGCGCTCTTTCCATTGCTCCGGGAGCGCGCCGAGGCGCCCGGGGGTGTATTGTCCGGAGGCGAGCAGCAGATGTTGACGATCTGCCGGTCGCTGATGGGCGATCCCGATTTGTTGATGGTGGACGAGCCCACCGAGGGACTCGCGCCGCGGATGGTCGCGCTGGTTCGCGAGCTGCTGGAGAAAATCGCCGCGCGCGGCATCGCAATCCTGATCATCGAGCAAAAATTGACGATCGCGTTGGCGATTTGTCACCGTCTCTACGTCATGGGCCATGGCCGCATCGTTTTCGAGGGCAATCCGCGTGAGTTGCGCGCCAACGATGCGATTCGGAAGGAATGGCTCGAAGTCTAGGAATCGTTATTTAGGAGTAACGCCATCGCTGCCCATTACCGATTGCAGGATTCGGTCGCCGTCATCACGCTCGACAATCCGCCGGTCAACGGACTCGGCTTCGACACGCGCGCCGAGACAGCCGCCGGCTTCGATCGCGGGCTCGCTGACTCCGCCGTCGCGGCGATTGTGTTAACGGGTGCGGGTAAGCTGTTCTCCGGCGGTGCCGATATCCGCGAGTTCAATACGCCGAAAGCCACGGCCGAACCGACGCTCCATACACTGATTCGCATGGTCGAATCGGCATCGAAGCCGGTCGTCGCAGCAATCAACGGAACCTGCGTCGGCGGTGGCCTGGAGTTGGCCTTGGCCTGCCACTTCCGCGTCGCGACGGCGACCGCGTCCGTTGGATTGCCCGAAGTGCGCATCGGACTGCTCCCCGGCGCCGGCGGCACACAGCGTCTGCCGCGCGCGGTGGGGGTGGAGACGGCGCTCAATATGATCGTGTCAGGCGCGAACGTATCGGCGCGCGATCTCTCCCGTACAGCGCTGTTCGACGAGGTCACGCCCGACGATGCGCTCGAAGCCGCTCTTGCTTTTGCGCGCAGGGCCGTCGCCGAGAAGCGGCCCCTGAAGCGCGTCCGCGATATCCGGATCGAATACCCGAACGCAGACGGTTACTTCGGATTTACGCGCAACATCGTCGCCGCAGTCGTCAAACACTACCCGGCGCCGTTGAAGTGCGTTGACGCAGTGGCCGCCGCAGTCTCCAAACCATTCGAAGAAGGGCTTCGCTACGAGCGCAGCCTGTTTCTGCAGCTCGTCCAAACGCCGGAGTCGCGCGCGTTGCGCCATGCGTTTTTCGCCGAGCGCGCCGCGGCCAAGATTCCCGACATACCCGACGGCACGCCGACGCGCAGCATAAGCACTGTCGCTGTGATCGGCGCGGGGACGATGGGCGGCGGGATCGCAATGAGCTTCCTGTCCGCCGGACTGCCCGTCACGCTACTTGAAATGAGTCAGGAGTTCCTCGATCGCGGCGTCGCAACGATTCGGCGCAACTTCGAAGCGTCGGTCGTGAAAAAAAAGCTCGCTCCGGACAAATCGGCCGCCGCGATGGCGCTGCTGAGGCCGACACTGCGTTACGACGACTTGGCGAGTGCCGATCTCGTCATCGAAGCGGTGTTCGAGGAAATGGACATCAAGCAGCAGGTCTTTCGCGAGCTCGAGCGCGCAACGAGGCGCGACGCAATTCTTGCCACAAATACCTCGACGCTCGACGTCAATCGGATCGCCGCGGCGACTTCGCGTCCGCAGGACGTTCTGGGCATGCATTTCTTCAGTCCGGCGAACGTGATGAAGCTCCTCGAAGTCGTTCGCGGCGACAAGACAGGGAAGGATGTGCTGAAGACGGTGATGGACGTCGCGAAGCGCATTCGCAAGACTGCCGTCGTCGCCGGCGTGTGCGACGGCTTCATCGGCAATCGGATGATCGAGCACTACCTGCGCCAGGCGATGTTCCTGCTCGAAGAAGGCGCCGCACCTTCACAGGTCGACCGGGCACTCGAGAAATTCGGCATGGCGATGGGCCCGTTCCGGATGAGCGATCTCGCCGGAAACGACGTTGGCTGGCGCATACGCAAGCGGCGCTACGTCGAGAAACCCCACATGCGTTATTCGCGGATTGCCGATCGACTGTGCGAGTCGGGACGCTACGGCCAGAAGACCGGCGCCGGCTGGTATCGCTACGAGGCAGGGCGCCGCGAAGCGATTGCCGATCCGGCGGTTGAGGAGATGATCGCCTCGTACCGAAAGGAGATCGGTGTCACGCCGCGCAAAATCGCGGATGACGAAATCGTCGATCGACTGATCCTCGCGCTCGTCAACGAAGGCGCGCGCATTCTCGACGAAGGCATTGCGCTTCGCGCCTCCGACATCGATCTCGTCTATCTGACCGGCTATGGCTTTCCGCCGTATCGCGGAGGACCGATGTTTTACGCCGACACGCTCGGCCTCTACAACGTCGCGCGCCGAATGAACGCGCTGGCGACGATTCCCAACGCGGATGCCGAATTCTGGAAACCGGCGCCGCTGCTCGCGCGACTCGCGGCCGAAGGAAGGACATTCAATGGTTGACGCCGTCATCGTTTCCACCGCGCGCACCGGTCTTGCGAAGTCGTGGCGCGGCGCTTTCAACATGACGCACGGCGCGACGCTCGGCGGACATGTGGTCGAACATGCGATCGAGCGTGCGAAGCTCGATCCCGCCGAAGTCGACGATGTGCTGATGGGATGCGCGCTGCCCGAAGGCGCAACGGGCTGGAACATCGCGCGGCAGATCGCGCTTCGTGCCGGGTGTCCGGTCTCGGTTCCCGGGATGACGGTCAATCGCTTTTGCTCGTCCGGATTGCAGACCATCGCGCTGGCCGCGCAGCGGATCATCGCCGGCGAAGGGTCGATCTACATTGCGGGCGGCGTCGAGTCGATCTCATGCGTGCAGAACGAACAGAACAAGCACATGATGCACGAAGGGTGGCTCGACGAGCACAAGCCCGAAGTCTATTGGACGATGCTGCAGACGGCCGAGAAAGTTGCGGAGCGTTATCACATCTCACGCGAGCGGCAGGACGAATACGGCGCGCAAAGCCAACAGCGGGCCGCGGCGGCGCAAGCCGCAGGACGATTCAACGAGGAGATCGTGCCGATCGCCGTCACGATGGGCGTTGCCGACAAGGAAACATCGCGCATTTACACCAAAGACGTGACGCTCTCGACCGATGAAGGGATCCGGCCCGATACGACCTACGCCGCCGTCGCGCAAATCAAGCCGGCGCTGCCCGGTGGCGTGATCGCCGCCGGAAACGCGAGTCAGTTTTCGGACGGTGCGGCGGCGTGTGCGGTCATGAGCGACAAGGAAGCCGCGCGCCGCGGCTTGACGCCGATGGGGATCTTCCGCGGCTTTGCGGTTGCAGGCTGCGAGCCCGATGAGATGGGAATCGGTCCCGTGTTCGCCGTCGCGAAGCTCTTCGAGCGAACGGGCAGGCGCGTCGAGGACATCGACTTGTGGGAGTTGAACGAAGCGTTCGCGGTCCAGGTGATCTATAGCCGCGACAAGATCGGCATTCCCAACGACAAGCTCAACGTCGATGGCGGAGCGATCGCCGTCGGTCATCCTTATGGCGTGTCCGGGACGCGGCTCACCGGTCACGCGCTGATCGAAGGCCGCCGCCGCGATGCGAAAAACGTCGTCGTAACGATGTGCATTGGGGGCGGAATGGGTGCCGCCGCGCTGTTCGAAGTGGTCTAGCTCCGGCGGAGGAAACGGTCATGCAGGATTGGAGGAGAGGCATCGTGCGAGCGATGGCGGGCGCGTTCGCATGCCCGGCCGGCGTTAGGCGAGCTTGACCAATTGCTTGCCGAAATTCTCGCCGCGAAGCAGTCCGATGAAACCACGCGGCGCATTTTCAAGTCCGTCGATCACCGATTCGCGGTATTTGAGTTCTCCGGCAACGACGTGGCGGGCGAGAGCATTGCGCGCCTCGCCATAGCGCGCCTGCCAATCGAACACGATCATTCCCTGCATCTTGATTCGATTGACGAGAATGGAGCGTAGCCGGGTATAGCCGTACGGTTGCGCGGCGTTGTATTCGGCGATCAGACCGCAAATGACAAAGCGCGCGTAGCGATTCGCGAGCCGCAGCGACGTATCGAGGATCGCGCCGCCGACATTTTCAAAGCACACGTCGATCCCATCCGGACACGCCGCGCGGAGATCGTCGAAAAGCTTTCCGGCCTTGTAGTCGACGCAGGCGTCGAAGCCAAGCTCGCCGACGACGTAATCGCACTTGTTCTTGCCGCCGGCGATTCCGACAACGCGACAACCGATGATCTTGGCCAGCTGCCCGACGACGCTTCCGACGGCGCCCGAAGCCGCCGATACCACGAGCGTGTCGCCGGCCTTCGGTTGACCGATCTCGTTCAACCCGAACCATGCCGTCATGCCAGGCATGCCGACGATACCGAGGTAATACGACGCCGGGATGGCCGAGGTGTCGACGGCGATGAGGTCCTTGTCCCTCGCCACGCCGTAAAGTTGCCAGCCGAGCTGCGTCAGAACGCGATCGCCCGCTCTGAAGCTTGCGTCGTGCGATTCGATGACGACACCGACCGTTTGACCGACCATCACTTCGTCCAGCTTGGCCGGTGAGACGTACGATTTGACGTCGTTCATCCGCCCGCGCATGTAGGGATCGAGCGACAGCCATTCGTTCTTGACCAGCACCTCGTCCGGACCCGGCTTGGGGATCGGCGTGTCGACGAGACGGAAATTGTCCTCGGTTACTGCGTCTCGCGGTCGGCTCGCGAGAAGGATCTGCCGATTCTGCGTTGTCATTGGCGCTCGCTCAGATGGGCAAAACGTTCGAGGTGATGATCGGCGTCGCCGAATTGCTGCGCGATCATCGTCAGACGGCGAAACGTGTGGCTGATCTTAAGCTCGTCGCTCATCCCCATGCCGCCGTGCAGCTGGACCGATTCCTGGCTCACGCGGCGACAGGCATCGGCGATGCGCACTTTAGCGGCGGAAACGACCCGCTTGCGCCGGAGCGGATCGCCTTCGGCGTCCACGGCCGCGCACGCAAGCCGCGTCATCGATTTCGCTTGCTCGTGCTCGATCGCCATGTCGACCATTCGATGCTGAAGCGCTTGAAACGAGCCGATGGGTACGCCGAATTGCCGGCGATCCTTCAGGTACTCGAGCGTCGCGTCGTTTGCGTACTGAATCGCGCCCACCGCTTCGGCGCAAACGAGCGCCGTTGCGTAATCGACGGCATCTTCGATCGCGGCCAGTGCACTCGGCGCTTCGCCGAGTTGAGAATCGGCGGCGACGCGAACATTGGCGAGCGCTATATCGGCCGCCGGCAATTCGTCCAGCGTCCGATAGCGAACGAGCGAGAGGCCCGGCGTATCGGCGCTCACCCAGAACAGCGCAAGTCCGTTCTGATCGGCGTCGCCGCCGGCCAAACGCGCCGAAACGACGAAACTCTGCGCGCATGGCGCATGGAGAACAACGCGCTTCTCGCCGTCGATTGCAAAACCATCGCTCGTTTTTCGCGCTCGCGTAGCCACGTACCCGAGGTTGTAGCGCGCGCCTTCCTCCGTATGCGCGAACGCCGCGATGAGCTGGCCGGTCGCCATCGCGGGGAGCCACGCTTTCTTCTGCCCGGGCGAACTGGCCGCCGCGACAATTCGGGCAGCGAGGGCTGCGGCCGGTAGCGGCTCGACGATCAGCGCTCGACCAATCGCTTCCATCACGCTTGCCAAATCCGCTGCGCCGCCGCCGAGTCCGCCGAATTCGGCTGGAACGGCGAGCGCCGGCAATCCGAGATCGGCCAGCGTCTTCCAAACCTCGGCGCTGTAACCATCCGGCGATGCCACGATGCCCCGGCGCGCTTCGAAGCTGTAGTCGCGCGCCACGAAACGCTCGATCGTTGCATCGAGCAGCCGCTGTTCTTCGGACGAATCGAAGTTCACAGCCCGAGTAGACGCTTCGCGATGATGTTGCGCTGGATTTCGTTCGAGCCGGCGTAAATCGTCGTCTTGCGGAAATTGCAATAGCGGGCGGCCAGCGACGCCTTGAAGTGATCGAATCGATCGTTGCCCGAGACGGGCCTGGACGGCTGTGCGAGCGGCCCTGCCACCTGCATCATGAGCTCGGTCAACGCTTGCTGAATTTCGGTTCCTTTGATCTTCAGCATCGAAACTTCCGCACCCGGCGCATCTGCGCCCCGAAAGCGATCGAGAAAGCGAAGATTGGTGATGGACAATGCCATCAGCTCGATCTCGACCCGCGACAGCCGGTCGCGAAATCGCGGATCGTCGAGCAGCGGCTTGCCGTTCTTGCGCTCGGCGGAGGCAAATGCTTTCAGTTGCTCGAGCTCCCGCTGTGAAGTGCCGATGCGTGCCGTATTCATCCGCTCGTGGCCCAACAGATATTTGGCGACTGCCCAGCCTTTGCCTTCGTCGTGGACGCGATTCTCCACGGGGACCTCGACGTCGTCGAAAAAGACTTCATTCACCTCGGGCTCGCCGTCCATCAGCATCAGCGGCCGCACGGTAATGCCGCGCGAGCGCATGTCGATCAACAGGAACGAGATGCCGTCCTGCTTGCGCTCGGTTTGCGGCGATGTGCGCACGAGGCAGAAAATCCAGTCCGCCATGTGTGCGGCCGTCGTCCAGATCTTCTGACCGTTGACGAGGTAGCGATCCCCGCTGCGGACGGCGGTGGTGCGCAACGATGCAAGGTCCGAGCCGGCGCCGGGCTCCGAATAGCCCTGGCACCAGAACGCGTCGCCCCGATAGATCGCAGGCAGGAACCGTTCCTTCTGTGCCGGCGTCCCGAACTGGAAAAGAACCGGTGCGCACATCAGCAAGCCGAAGGGGATGAGCGGCGGCGCGCCGGCATAGCCGCACGCCTCGTCGAACAGGTAGCGCTGCACGACGGTCCAGCCCGTGCCGCCCCATTCCTTCGGCCACGACGGCGCTACCCATCCTTGTCCCGCCAGGATCGCGTGCCATTGCTGCAGATCGTCGCGGGACAGAGGCCTATATTGGACGACCTTGTCGCGCAGATCGTCCGGCAAGTGCGCGCGAATCCACGCAGTCACTTCGTCACGAAACGTGCGCTCTTCGGCGGTGTAGTCGAGATCCATGGCCATGCAGCGCGGCGGGCGAGTTGGTACAGTATCGCTCGAAAGCGCCCGCATTGGCCACCGTATTGGCCAATCCGGCGCGAGCCTGGAGACTGGTTCTTGAGCGTCCAAAAGCTCTTCGATCTGAGTGGCAAAGTCGCGCTTGTCACGGGTGGCTCGCGCGGGCTTGGTTTGCAAATGGCCGAAGCGCTCGGCGAGATGGGTGCGCGCGTCGCACTCGTGGCCCGCAAGCGTGACGAGCTCGATCAGGCCGTCGCGCATTTGGGCGAGCACGGCATCGAGGCGCTGCCGCTTGCGTGTGACATGACGAATAGCGCGAGTATCGCGCCCATGGTGGCGCAGGCGATTGCGGGGCTCGGTCCCATCGATGTCCTGGTGAACAACGCGGGCGCGACCTGGGGTGCAACAACGCTCGAGCATCCGCTCGACGCCTGGCACAAGGTCATCAATCTCAACCTCACCGCATTGTTCGTGACCTGCCAGGAGGTTGGCAGACACTCGATGGTTCCGCGACGTCGCGGCAAGATCATCAACATCGCATCGATTCTAGGTCTCGGCGGCGGCGGGGAATCGAAACGGCCGCCGACCCTCGCGTACAACACCAGCAAGGCCGGCGTCATCAACTTCACCCGCTCGCTTGCGGTCGAGTGGGCGCAATACAACATCGGCGTCAACGCGATCGCGCCCGGTTTCTTCCCCACGAAAATGACCAAGGGCATCATGGACGTGATGGGCGACGCCGTCGCGGAACGCGCGCCGATGAAGCGCGTCGGCGGCCCGGAGGACCTGAAGGGCGTGGCGGTGCTGTTTGCGTCCGACGCCTCGGCATTCATTACCGGCCAGGTGATCGCCGTGGATGGCGGCGTGACGGCAACCTGACGCATCGATGGAAACAGCGGACGAATTCGTCGGCACGCGACCGATCGCCGCGGCGCACGCATTCGACGTCGCTGCGCTCGAAGATTACCTGCGTGACCGCCTGCCCCGCTGGCATGGTGCTATCCAGGTCGAACAGTTTCGGGGCGGTCAATCGAATCCCACCTACAAGCTGACGATGGAGAACCGTCGTTACGTCCTGCGCCGCAAGCCGACGGGCAAGCTCTTGCCTTCGGCCCATGCGGTGGAGCGCGAATATCGCGTCATCTCCGCACTGGCGCAGACCGACGTGCCGGTGCCACGCACCTACTGCCTCTGCGAAGACGATGCGGTGATCGGCACACCTTTTTACGTGATGGAATTCGTCGAGGGTCGCGTGCTGTGGGATCCGACGTTGCCCGGCATGCAGGCCCCCGAGCGACGCGAAACTTTCGATGCGATGAATCGTGTCATCGCAGCGCTGCACACCGTCGACTACACGGGCGTCGGTCTGGGCGATTTTGGCAAGCCGGGCAACTACTTCGCGCGCCAGATCGATCGCTGGAGCCGCCAGTACAAAGCCTCCGAGACGGATCCGATCAAAGCAATGGACCGCCTGATCGATTGGCTTCCGCGTCACATCCCACCCGATGACCGCACGTCGATCGTTCACGGCGACTACCGTCTCGACAATCTCATTTTTCATCCGACCGAGCCGCGCGTCCTCGCGATCCTCGATTGGGAGCTGTCGACACTGGGCCACCCGCTGGCAGATTTCTCGTACCACATGATGGCGTGGCGACTCGGCGGCGACGAGTTTCGCGGCCTGCGCGGCGCCGACCTTGCCGCGCTCGGCATCCCGTCGGAGGACGAATATGTGGCGTCGTACCTCCAACGGACGCGTACGACGAGCCGCCCGACGCCCGAGCAGTGGAGCTTTTACCTCGCCTACAACCTGTTCCGGCTCGCCGCGATTCTGCAGGGTGTGATGGCCCGGGCCGTAGGGGGAAATGCCGCCAGCGCACGCGCGGTGGAAGCAGGTAAGCGAGCACGCCCGATCGCCGAGCTCGGCTGGAAAGAAGTCGAACAGCGCTTTGCCGGCGCGTGAAGCGTCGGACCAACAAGGAAGCGGAATGGACTTCGCGTATGCACCTACAGTAACCGCGCTCGAGAATCGATTGCGCGCTTTCATGGACGAGCATGTCTATCCGAACGAAGCGCGCTATTACGGCGAGACGCGCGGCGATCGCTGGCAGCCGTCTCCGGTGATCGAGGAGCTCAAGCCAAAAGCTCGAGCGGCCGGATTGTGGAATCTGTTTCTGCCGGCGTCGGAACGCGGTGCCGGTCTCACCAACGTCGAGTACGCGCCGCTGTGCGAGATCATGGGCCGCGTCCTGTTCGCGCCGGAAATCTTCAATTGCTCGGCGCCCGACACCGGGAACATGGAAGTTCTCGAGCGGTACGGCACCGCCGATCAGAAAAAGCGCTGGCTCGAGCCGCTGCTGGAAGGCCGCATCCGGTCGGGATTCGCGATGACCGAGCCCGATATTGCGTCATCCGATGCGACCAACATCCGCAGCGCCATCGTTCGTGACGGCGACCATTACGTGGTCAACGGTCGAAAATGGTGGACCTCGGGCGCCGGCGATCCGCGCTGCGCCGTGTTCATCTTCATGGGCAAAACGACCGACGCGGGACCGCCGCACCGGCGTCAGTCGATGGTGCTGGTCCCGCGCGATACGCCCGGCGTCAACGTGCTGCGGCACCTGCCCGTTTTTGGTTATGACGATGCGCCGCACGGGCACATGGAAATCGCATTCGAGAACGTGCGCGTTCCGCTCGATCACATGATCTTGGGCGAAGGTCGCGGCTTCGAGATCGCGCAGGGGCGCCTGGGGCCCGGCCGCATTCACCATTGCATGCGGCTGATCGGACTCGCCGAACGCGCGCTCGAAAAAATGTGCCGGCGCGCCAAAGCGCGCGTGACTTTCGGCAAGCCGGTCGCGGAGCGAACGGTCACGCTGGAACGGATCGCGCAGGCGCGCATCATGATCGATCAAACGCGGCTGCTGACGCTCAAAGCGGCGTACATGATGGACACGGTGGGCAACAAGGCCGCACGCGCCGAGATCGCCATGATCAAGGTCGCGGCGCCGGAGATGGCTTGCCGGGTCATCGACTGGGCGATCCAGGCGCATGGCGGCGCAGGGGTTTGCGACGACCATGGTTTAGCGCGCGCTTATGCACACGCCCGGACGCTTCGGCTTGCCGACGGTCCCGACGAAGTGCATCGCAATCAAATCGGCAAGATCGAGCTCGCAAAGCACGGATAGCAACGCGAAGGTCTTGCCGCCGTCGGGCTTCGGCCCCACTTGATGCCCATGCTACCCGTTACTTCGGGACTGATCGCCGCCAACGTGGCGGTCTTTCTCCTGCAAGCGGTGTTTCCGGGGCTCGTCGAACCGTTCGCGCTGTGGCCATGGGGTGCGTCCCAAGTCGACCCGGGCGCCGGCTTCGCGCCATGGCAACTCATCACCTATGCGTTCCTCCATGGAAGCCTGCTCCATCTGGCGTTCAACATGTTTGCGCTCTATATGTTCGGTGGGGCGATCGAGCGCGTATTCGGCGAACGCCGGTATTTGATCTATTACTTCGTGAGCGTCATCGCCGCGGCGATTACGCAGTTGCTGGTCGCGGCGATGTCGGGCGGCGTTTATCCGACGGTGGGGGCTTCCGGCGGGGTTTTCGGACTGCTCCTCGCGTATGCGATCTATTTTCCGCGCAGCCGCGTCATGCTGCTCTTTCCTCCGATCCCGATGCCGGCGCGCGTCTTCGTCGTGATCTATGCCGTGTTGGAACTGTATCTCGGCGTAACGGGCTCGCAGGAAGGCGTCGCGCACTTTGCGCATCTCGGCGGCATGCTGGGCGGCTATCTGATGCTCAGGTACTGGCGCGGAAGCACCAGACGGTTGCGCGATTAGCGATTTGCGCACCGCAACCGGGCGCGTCGGCTTCACTCCGGCAAATCTGTAGGCAGCACACTCATCTCGTCGTCGGTCGTCGTCCGCAGTTGACGCACGCGTTGCAACGATTTCAGGCAACTGCCGCTCTTAGCACTCCGACGTGACGACTGCCAGCGGCGGAAATTACCGATCGCATCAGCAGCGTTTTTTGCAGAGCGAGTTCGTCACTGCAGCGCAGTATTCGGCGATGCGTGCCGTAAGTTGGCCTGCCAGACGCCGCGCGGCGTCAGTTGTGTTGCACATCGTGACGAATTGAAAGAAAAATCTCCGCCGATTGCTCGTTTTCGATTTGCATATCGCTCAAATTCAGTCAACCTTGCACTGATGAGAAACGTTGGCATGACGAATGCTTTTCAACGGATGGGGGAATGCCCCGAGCCGGCCGTAGCTGAACGAGTGTCGCTGCAGGGCGACGGCGGGAGATGAAACGACGTTGATGAACAGCCGCAACAACAAATCCTTCGTCCCTCGGATGCCGGGGGAGACATGAAGGAAACGGCCGAATGCTCGGCATCACACGTACCCAATTCGGGAGAACGAGGATGACGAAGCTTCTGGAGCAGTATCGGTCCACTTATTCGGCCACCGCAGATGAAGAGTTGAGTCTCGAAGACTATCTCGCACTCTGCAAAAAAGATCCCACCGTTTACGCCAGCGCCTCCGAGCGGATGCTCGCCGCGATCGGCGAACCGGAAATGTTCGACACGCGCAACGATCCGCGCCTGTCCAGAATCTTCAGCAACCGCGTCATCCGTCGCTATCCGGCATTCCGCGAATTCTTCGGCATGGAGGACGCGATCGACCAGATCGTCGCGTTCTTTCGTCACGCCGCTCAAGGTCTCGAAGAGCGCAAGCAGATTCTCTACTTGCTGGGGCCGGTCGGCGGCGGGAAATCCTCGATCGCCGAGCGGTTGAAGGCGCTGATGGAATTGCGCCCGATCTACATCCTCAAAGGATCGCCGGTCAACGAATCGCCGCTCGGCCTGTTCTCACCGTCCCAGTTCGGCGAGACGCTGGAAGAGGAATACGGGATTCCGCGCCGCTATCTGACCGGGATCATGTCGCCTTGGGCAATAAAACGCCTGCAGGAATTCGGCGGTGACCTCACCCAATTCCGCGTCGCGCGCGTGATGCCGTCCGCCCTCCGCCAGGTGGCGATCACCAAGACGGAGCCCGGGGACGAGAACAATCAGGATATTTCATCGCTGGTCGGCAAAGTCGACATTCGCAAGCTCGAGCACCATTCGCAGAACGATCCGGACGCCTACAGCTATTCCGGTGGCCTGTGCCTTGCCAATCAAGGGATGCTCGAGTTCGTCGAGATGTTCAAGGCGCCAATCAAGATGCTGCATCCGCTGCTGACCGCCACGCAGGAAGGCAACTTCAAGGGAACCGAAGGTTTCTCGGCGATTCCCTTCAACGGCATCATCCTTGCCCACTCGAACGAGTCCGAGTGGCACAGCTTCCGCAACAACAAGAACAACGAGGCGTTCCTCGACCGCATCTACATCGTCAAGGTGCCGTATTGCCTGCGCGTGTCCGAAGAAGTGCGGATCTACCGGAAGCTGCTCATGAGCTCGTCGCTGGCCGGCACCCCGTGCGCGCCGGGCACGCTCGACATGATGGCGCAATTCAGCGTTCTGACCCGCCTCAAGGAACCGGAGAACTCGAGCATCTATTCGAAAATGCGCGTCTACGACGGCGAGACGTTGAAGGATGTGGATCCGAAGGCGAAATCGCTGCAGGAATATCGCGATTACGCCGGTCCCGACGAAGGGATGTCGGGCATGTCGACCCGCTTCTCGTACAAAGTCTTGTCCGCGGTGTTCAATTACGACCAGACCGAGATCGCCGCCAATCCGGTGCACCTGATGTACGTGCTGGAGCAACGCCTTGCTCGCGAGGACCTGCCCGAAGAGACACGCCGTCGCTACATCGAGCACGTCAAGGGCCATCTCGCGCCGCGTTACGCCGAGTTTATCGGCAAGGAGATTCAGACGGCTTACCTCGAGTCCTATTCCGAGTACGGCCAGAATATTTTCGACCGCTATGTGACGTTTGCCGATTGCTGGATCCAGGAAGAGGAATTCCGCGATCCGGAAACCGGCGAGAGCTTCGATCGGGCGGCGCTGAACGCCGAGCTGGAGAAGATCGAAACGCCGGCGGGCATCGTCAATCCAAAGGATTTCCGCAACGAGATCGTCAACTTCGTGCTCCGCGCGCGCGCCAACAACGGCGGGCGCAATCCGGCATGGAACAGCTACGAAAAGCTCCGGGAAGTGATCGAGAAAAAGATGTTCTCCAACACGGAGGATCTGCTTCCGGTCATCTCGTTCAATGCAAAGGCCTCGGCCGACGAGTTGAAGAAGCACGAGAACTTTGTCGCGCGCATGGTCGCCAAAGGCTATACGGAAAAGCAGGTTCGATTGTTGGCCGAGTGGTATCTGCGAGTGCGAAAGGCGTCGTAGCCATGGTGAGTGGAGTGCAGACATGAGCGCCGCGGGGTCGTCCCAAGGCGCGCGCGATGCGGCGCATGGCCGCCCGAAGCCGCGTCGCAGGCAGTTACCAATGCGCTCCCCCTCCGGGGGCAGCGTAGCGGCGACAGCCGCAAGCGTGGGGGTGCCATGAGCCATCTGATCGATCGCCGAGAGAATTCGAGAGGTAAAAGCGCGGTCAACCGCGCGCGCTTCTTACGCCGCTACAAGGCGCAGATCGGAGCGGCCGTGAAGAAGATGGTCAGCGAGCGGCGCCTCGCCGACATGGAGCAGGGCGGCGACGTCTATGTGCCGCGCAAGGATATCTCCGAGCCGGCGTTCGGCTTCGGACGGGGCGGCAATCGCGAGATCGTGCTTCCGGGCAATCGCACGTTCGTCGCCGGCGACCGTATCCCGCGCCCCGATGGCGGCAATGGCGGTGGCGGCTCGCAACCGGGACACGGCGACAGCGAGGACTCGTTCGTGTTTTCGCTGTCGCGCGAAGAGTTCATGCAGGTGTTCTTCGACGACCTGGAATTGCCCAACCTCGCGAGAACCGCTCTCGGCCGCGCCGAGCGTCCTACGCCGGTGCGCGCGGGCTATACGACGAGCGGTTCGCCGGCGAACCTGGCGGTGATCCGCACGCTGTCGCAATCGCTCGCGCGGCGCATCGCCCTTCGCAGCGGCATCGCGGAAGAGGCGTTGGCCATCGAAGCCGAGTTTGGCCTCGCCGTCGCCGCGGGCCAGCAAAAGGAGGCCTACGACCTGTATCTCGAGATCCAGCGATTGCTGCGCCGCGAACATGCATTGCCATTCATCGAGGAGCTCGACCTTCGTTATCGCAATCGCGTCGTGCGTCCGGAGCCGGTCGCACGTGCGGCGATGTTCTGCCTGATGGACGTCTCGGCGTCGATGGACGAAGAGAAAAAGGATCTGGCGAAGCGCTTTTTCACGCTGCTCTACCTGTTCCTCACGCGCAAATACCGCGAAGTCGAATTGGTCTTCATTCGGCACACCGACGATGCCGAGGAAGTCGATGAAGACACGTTCTTTCACGATCCGCGCAGCGGCGGGACCATCGTCCTCTCGGCGCTCGAGCTCGCCGCCGCCATTCATCGCGAACGATTCATGGACGGCTGGAACGTTTATGCGGCGCAGGCGTCCGACGGCGACGCGTTCGGCGCGGACTCCGCCCGCAGTGCGCGGTTCTTGCGGGAACAGGTGTTGCCCGCGACCCGTTATTACACGTATCTCGAGCTCAACTCGCCCCACGCCTCGGAGCGTCCTTCGGCATTGTGGGTCGAATATCAGGTGATCGCCGCGGGTGCCGCGAACTTCGCAATGCGCCGAGCGTCACAGCGCGATCAAATCTATCCGGTGTTCCACGATCTCTTCAAGAAAGACGCAGGAGTGTTGCAATGAACGCCCTCTCGCACGGCGCCGACTGGGATTCGGGACTGCTCGAGCGCTACGACGCGGCGATCGGCGAGATTGCCGCCGATTACGCGCTCGACACCTATCCGAATCAGATCGAGATCATCACCTCGGAGCAGATGCTCGACGCTTACGCGACGACGGGATTGCCGATCGGCTATCCGCACTGGTCGTTCGGCAAGGAGTTCATTCGCAACGAGCAAGCCTACAAGCACGGCGCGCAGGGGCTTGCGTACGAAATCGTCATCAACTCGAATCCCTGCATTGCATACCTGATGGAGGAGAACACGATCACGACGCAGGCGCTTGTCATTGCGCACGCCTGCTACGGCCATAACTCCTTCTTCAAAGGCAATCACCTCTTCCGCCAATGGACGACGCCCGAAGCGATACTCGACTACCTCGTATTCGCGCGTCACTTCGTCATGGAATGCGAAGAGCGTCAGGGCGAAGCGGCCGTCGAGGAAATCCTGGACGCCTGTCATGCTCTGATGCCGCACGGCGTCGACCGTTACCGCCGCCCGCCGCCGCTTACGCTCAAGGCCGAGGAGGCGCGGCTCAAAGACCGGCAAGCGTATCAAGAGCGGCAGTTCAACGATCTGTGGCGTACGATCCCGGACAAGGCCGCGACGCCGGCCAAACGTAAAACGACGTTTCCGGCCGAGCCGCAGGAGAACCTGCTCTACTTCGTCGAAAAATTCTCGCCCAAACTCGAGCCTTGGCAGCGCGAACTCGTGCGCATCGTGCGCAAGCTTGCGCAATACTTCTATCCGCAAGGCCAGACCAAAGTCATGAACGAAGGCTGGGCCGTGTTCTGGCATTACACGATCCTGAATCGCCTGCACGAAAAAGGGCTCGTCGACGACGGCTTCATGCTGGAGTTCCTCAAGAGCCACACGAATGTCATGTACCAGCCGGGGTTCGATACGCCGCATTACGGCGGTCTCAATCCGTACACGCTGGGCTTCTCGATCTTCTCCGACCTGCGGCGAATCTGCGAGCGGCCCGACGACGAAGATCGAGAGTGGTTCCCCGATGTCGCGGGCTCCGATTGGCGCAAGACGCTCGACTTCGCGATGCGCAACTACAAGGACGAGTCGTTCATCGCGCAATATTTGTCGCCGCGTCTGATTCGCGAGCACCGCCTCTTCGCCCTGGCCGATCACGCGGACGAAGATGAGCTGGTCGTCGATTCGATTCACAACGAGCACGGTTATCGCCGGGTCCGTAAGCTGCTGTCGGAACAGCACGCACAGGAAACGCGCGTGCCGGACGTGCAGATCGTTCGCTACGATCGCGATGGCGATCGCTCGCTCGAGCTTCGGCACTTCGGCTATCGCGATCGTCCCCTCGCTGACGCCGCGGACGAAGTCGTCAAGCATCTGTACCGCCTATGGGGATTTCCCGTTCGGCTCGAGACCTGGAAAGCGGGCACGCGTGTGGGCGATGCGATCGAATGCCCAGCTTGAATGCCCGAACCGCGTTATAACCGGTCGCGCTGTCGAACGCATCGAACGAAAGGCGCACCCGCGCGCGTTATAATGCGAGGGTGAAAGTCACGCTCGTCGGCTCGAAGTGGTTCGGATCGGCGATCCTCACGATTTTGCATGAGGAAGGCATCACGGTGTTGCGCGTTGTCGTACCCGACGACGACGATCGCCTCGCCCATGGGGCGCGTTCAGCGGGCATCGACGTTTACGTCTTGGCCGATCCGAAGCTCATTCCCGCGGCCGCCATTCCGACCGACACCGATCTGATCGTGACGGCGCACAGCCATGCACGTGTCAGCAGCGAAGCGCTTGCGCGCGCTCGCCTCGGCGGCATCGGCTACCACCCCTCGCTATTGCCGCGCCATCGCGGAATCGCCGCGATCGAATGGACGATCAAAGAGCATGACCCGATCGCAGGCGGTTCAATTTACCACCTCGCGGATCGGATGGACGCTGGCGCCATCGCTGCCCAGGAATGGTGCTTCGTCAAGAAGGGCGAGACGGCTCGCGAGTTGTGGGAACGCGCGCTTGCGCCGATTGGGCTCAGGCTCATGCGCAAGGTCATTCGCCACGCGAAGGAGCACGACGGCTTACCCGCGATGGCGCAGGACGATCAGTTCGCGACGCTCGCACCGCAGATCGAGGAGCCGGCCTCCGCTCACTGAAGTCCTCCGCGTGCGGCCGCATTCCCGATCGGCCACGTCTTTCCATTTTCACTGCATCGGACTCGCTTATGCGTGTGTTCAATTTCAGCCCCGGCCCTGCGGTGCTCCCCGAAGTTGTGTTGCAGCAAGCTGCCGCCGAGATGCTCGATTGGCACGGCAGCGGCATGTCGGTGATGGAGATGAGCCATCGCGGCAAGGAATTCATCGGCATCGCGGAAAAAGCCGAAGCAAACTTCCGCGAGCTGCTGGCGATTCCCTCCAACTACAAAGTACTGTTCCTGCAAGGCGGCGCCATTGGCGAGAACGCCATCGTGCCGATGAATCTTCTCGCCGGTCGCGCGGCGGCCGATTATGTCAATACGGGCGAATGGTCGAAGAAGTCGATCAAGGAAGCGAAGCGATATTGCAAAGTCAACATCGCCGCATCATCGGAAGACGAGGGGTTCACGTATGTCCCACCCTTCGAGCGTTGGCAAATCACCCGCGACGCCGCGTATATACACGTCTGCACGAACGAGACGATCGGCGGCGTCGAATTTCAGTGGACGCCCGATACCGGCGCTATCCCGCTGGTGGCCGACATGTCATCGCACCTGTTGTCGCGCGTGATCGACGTGTCGAAGTTCGGCGTCATCTACGGCGGCGCGCAAAAGAACGCCGGCTCGGCCGGGCTGACGCTCGTCATCGTCCGTGACGATCTGCTCGAGCGCGCACTGCCGATCACGCCGTCCGCGTTCAACTGGAAAGCGCAATCCGAAGCGGATTCGATGGTGAACACGCCCGCGACCTACGCGATTTACATCGCGGGGCTCGTGTTCGAGTGGTTGCTCGCGCAGGGCGGCGTTCCGGCGATCGAACGTGTCAACATCGCCAAGGCCGCGCTGATCTATGATTATCTCGATCAGACGTCGTTCTACCGCAGTCTGGTGCGGAAGCAGGATCGTTCGCGGATGAACGTGCCGTTCAAACTTCGCGACGAGTCGTTGGACGAGGCGTTTCTGAAGGGTGCGAAGGAGCGCGGCATGGTGCAGCTCAAGGGCCATCGCGCCGTCGGCGGCATGCGCGCGTCGATCTACAACGCGATGCCCATCGAGGGCGTGCGGGTCCTCGTCGATTACATGAAGGAATTCGAACGGCAGCGCGGATAAGAACGTCAACCGATGAAGTATCACATTCTCACGTATAACCAGATCTCCGCGCACGGTCTGCACCGGTTTCCGAGCGCGCGCTATTCGGTCGGCAAGGCCGTCGACCACCCCGATGCGATCGTGCTGCGCTCGCACGATTTGCGGACGACTCCGATTCCGGCGAGCGTCAAGGCGATCGGCCGCGCCGGATCGGGCACCAACAACATCCCAGTTGCCGAAATGTCGAAGCGCGGCGTGCCGGTGTTCAACGCGCCGGGCGCCAACGCGAACGCCGTCAAAGAGCTGGTCTTCGCCGCCTTGTTGATGGCCGCCCGCAACGTCGTGCCTGCGCTTCGCTATGTCGCGGGGCTCGACAACGGGGCTGCCGATCTCGAGCAGCGGGTCGAGGAGGGCAAGAAAAGCTACGCCGGCGTCGAGCTCCAAGGCAAGATGCTCGGCATTATCGGTCTCGGGGCGATCGGCAGCCTTGTTGCCGACACCGCGATCAAGCTCGCGATGAAAGTCACCGGCTTCGATCCGGAGATCACAGTCGACGCGGCCTGGCGGCTGCCATCGAGCGTTCGGCGCGCGCACAGCATCGAAGAGCTTTTGAAGCATGCCGATTTTGTTTCATTGCACATACCGCTGTTGCCGGCGACCCGTCATTTGATGGAGGCCAAGCGCATCGCCGCGATGAAACCCGGCGCATCGTTGCTGAACTTCGCGCGCGACGCGATCGTCGAGGAGGAGGCCGTCATCGCCGCGCTTCATACCCATCGCCTCAAATACTACTTCTGCGACTTTCCCAGCGCCGCTTTGCTTCGCGAGCCGGGCGTCGCCGCGTTGCCGCACCTTGGCGCGTCGACCGAGGAAGCCGAAGAGAATTGCGCGATCATGGTGGTCGATCAAGTCCGCGCGTTCCTGGAAAACGGCGTGATCGCCAATGCAGTCAATTTTCCGAATGTCGAGATGTCGCGCGAATCGCCGTTTCGAATCGCCATCGCCAACGCGAACGTTCCGAACATGGTGGGCCAGATCTCGACGACCATGGCGAAGGCGGGCCTCAACATCCATAACATGGTCAACAAATCGCGTGGCGAGATGGCGTACACGCTGGTCGACGTCGACAGCCCGGTTCAATCTTCGGTGATCGATGCGATCTCGAACATCGACGGCGTGCTGTCGGTGCGCGCGATTCCCGCGGAAAGCGGGAGCTGATCGCCAGCGGGTATGCCGAGCATTGCCGGGTACTGGCGCGCGGTGGCGGTGATGCTCGCCTGCCATGCGCCCTTGGCGTACGCCGAGCTGTGGGCCTTTGTCGACGACGCAGGCGTTACCCATTTCGCCTCCGAGCGCCTCGATGATCGATACGAGCTTTTCTTCAAAGGTCGGACGAGCCTCAACGGCGAGGGCGCAACGAACGATCCGCAAGCCGCGCTCGAACGGACCCCGTTATACCGCCGCGTGGTCGATCATCCGAATGCCCGGCGCTTCGCCTCGCTGATCGAGCGCACGGCTCATTCGCGCGCGCTCGACCCGGCACTGGTCAAGGCCGTCATCGCGGTCGAGTCGGCCTACGAGCCGAACGCAATATCGGCCAAGGGCGCGATGGGGCTGATGCAAATCATTCCGGCGACCGCGCAACGTTATGGACTCGTCGCGCGCCCGGATCGCACGATCGAGCAACAACTGCTGGATCCGTCGATCAATGTGCGGATCGGCGTTCGTTACCTCCGCGATCTCCTTGATCGGTTCGAAGACGATCTATCGCTCGCGCTCGCCGCCTACAACGCCGGGGAACAATCGGTGCGCGAAAGCGGCAATCGCATACCGCCTTTTCCGGAGACGCGCGAATACGTGCTGCTCGTGCGCCAATTTCAGACGATGTATGCCCCGCCTGCGCCCGGAACTGCGAAGTCGCCCCGGCCACGCATCGAATTGCGCACGGCGCACAACGTGCGCACTTCCGACCTGCCGGCGCCGTAAGCACGCCCGCATTCCTTGGCGCTTCCCATTCAAGCGTAGAATCACGACGCTTCGAACGAAGAATGGGAGCAACGCAGCAATACCGTAACGCTGTTAGCGCGAATATCCTCATTTTCCAAACAGGGGTTCATCATGGCGGATCAATCTGCAACAGCCGACGCTACGCGGGTCGCGCGCTGGGTGACGATATTGGGCGTCGTCATGATCATCGCAGGATTCTTGGCGGTGCTCGCGCCGGCCCCCGCCGCGTTGGCCGTAACGATTTTCCTCGGGGCGATGTTCTTCGTCGGCGGCGTTGCGGAGGTCGCGCATGCGGTCGCCACGCGAACCCAGATGGGCTTCAATTGGAAGTTGCTCTCCGGCATCGCGATAATCGTCCTGGGCGCGCTGCTTGCAATTTTCCCGCTCGCCGGTATTGCGACATTGGCATTGCTGGTCGGCGGATTGCTGCTCGCGCATGGCGTCAGCAGTGTCATGGTGGCGCTCAAGTGGCGTCCGCGCCGCGGCTGGGGTTGGATTCTGTTTGACGGCGCCTTGTCGATCGTGCTGGCGATCTTGATCGCAGTGGGCTGGCCGTCGACCTCGATTACGATCATCGGATTGCTTGCCGGCTTTTCGCTGATCTCCGCCGGCATGTGGCGCGTCATGTTGGCGCGTGCCTTTCGCGAGGAATCGCCACCGCAGCCCGCGTAGCGTTCAGCGGGACCGCGCTTTTCGCCCCTGCTCGCGCACGGCGTCGAGTGTCGCGTTGAGCGTCAGTGCCTGGGGATCGAGCTTGACGTGGAGCAGCGAAGGCGCGTCGCTTTGCAGCGCGCGCTCGAATGCCGGCGCGAATTCGCTGGTCGAGACAATCGTTTCGCCGGCGGCGCCGTAGGCGCGCGCGAGCGCCGCGAAGTCGGGGTTCGAGAGCGAGGTGCCCGACACGCGCTCCGGATATGTCCGTTCCTGATGCATCCGGATCGTTCCGTACATACCGTTGTCGACGACGACGAATACAATTGCGAGCCGATATTGGACCGCTGTCGCGAGCTCCTGCCCGTTCATCAGGAAGCAGCCGTCGCCATTCCACGATACGACGACGCGATCGCGTTGAACCAACTTGGCGGCGATCGCAGCAGGCACGCCGTAGCCCATCGATCCGGAGTACGGCGCGAGCTGGGTCCGATAAGAACGGAAGCGGAAGATCCGATGGATCCACGTCGCGTAATTGCCGGCGCCGTTCGCAATGATGGCGTCGTCGGGAAGGCGGTCATCGAGCCACCGCACGATATGCCACAAGTCCACGTCGCCGGGCACGGGGCGTGGCGCCCGCCATGATTCGTATGCAGCGTTCGCTTGAGAAGCGGCCTCGCCAAACGATGAGTGCTGCGGCATCGTGCTCGCGAGCGCATCGAGAAATTCGCGCGGTGTCGCGTTGACTGCGATCGCCGGCTGATAAACACGCCCGAGCTCGTCGCTGCCTGGATGGACATGGATCAGCGTCTGCCGCGGCAGCGGTGCTTCAACGAGCGAATAGCCCGACGTCGTCGTCTCGCCCAAGCGCTCGCCGATGACAAGCAGCACATCAGCGTCGCGCACCCGTGCCGCGAGCGCCGGATTGATCGCGATCCCGACGTCGCCGGCATATTGCGGGTGCCGGTTGTCGAACAAATCCTGATGCCGAAACGCGCAAGCGACGGGCAAACCCGTGCGCTCGGCAAAGGCCCGCAGCGACGCACAGGCCTCGCCGTCCCAGCGGCTGCCGCCGACCAATAGCAGCGGCTGCCTGGCCCCGTCGAGCGCAGCGCGGACCGCTGCGATCTGCGCGGGGCTTGGAGCAATCGGCAACGCTTCGACACGCGGCGCGTCACGCACCTCGCAATGGGCCGCCAGCATGTCCTCGGGAAGCGCCAGCACCACCGGTCCCGGACGGCCCGCCATCGCGAGTCGATACGCATGCGCGAGATACTCTGGAATCCGGTCGACGCGATCGATTTGCGCCGCCCATTTCGCCACGCCGTTGTACATGCGGCGATAGTCGATTTCCTGGAACGCTTCGCGATCGACGAAGTCGCCGCCGACCTGGCCCACGAGCACGATCATCGGCGTCGAATCCTGTGCCGCGGTGTGGATGCCAACGGCGGCGTTCGTCGCGCCGGGACCGCGCGTGACAATCGCGACACCCGGACGGCCGGTCAGTTTGCCGTAAGCGTCCGCCATGTATGCGGCGCCGCCTTCCTGGCGACATACGACGAAAGCCAGACGATCGCGTACGTCATGGAGCGCGTCGAGTATGGGCAGGTAGCTTTCGCCGGGAACACCGAACAGGTGCGTGGTTCCCTGAGCGATCAGATTGGCGACGAGAATCTCGCCGCCCGAGCGCAATGTCATCGTCGTAGATGGGCGAGGGCCTGCGTTGATTCTACGCGAGCCAGCATCCGCACCCTATAATCGCGGGCGTTCCACCAACCCGTCCCCGTCATGCCGACCTTCGACACGGTCTACGACGCCGTCTGCTACACGCTCGCCGGAATCCTGTTCGCGCTCGTCACGATGCGGTTTCGCCGCGACCTGCGGGCGGGAAGTGTGCAAATGATTCTGCTGCTTCTCGTCGGCCTCGGCATGCTGTTCGCGCTCTACCAGTACGGCAGCGGATTCGCCGACGGCACGCTCGCGGTGGTGATTCGCGAAGCGTTGCTCGCGCTGCTGGCGATCGGGTTCGCACGGATTGCTATCAGCTTCGTGTTCCAGACGCTTCTGCGCAAGGCCGATGTCCCGCGCATCCTGCCCGACGTGCTGTTCGTACTGGTACTACTCGTCTACGCGATTTACCGTATGCACGTGGACGGGGTCAATCCGGCGTCCATTATTGCCTCGGCGAGCGTGCTCGCGGGCGGCATCGCGCTTTCGTTGCAACAGACGTTGAATAACCTCTGGGGCGGCGTTGCACTGCAGCTCGACAACACCTGTCGGATCGGCGACTGGGTGCGTATCGACAACGTCATCGGCCAGATCATCGACATCCGGTGGCGTTATCTGTCGATCGCGACGAACAGCGGCGAAACGGTGATCGTGCCGAACGCAACGCTGATGGCGGGGCGTGTGACCGTTCTCGCCCGCCGCGGCGATGTGCGAACCTCGTGGCGTCGAGAAGTCGACTTCAGCGTCTCGTACAACATACCCCCCAGCCGTGTGATCGTGGCGGTGCAGGATGCGCTCATCCGCGCCGAGGTTGCCAACGTGGCGCCGACGCCGGCGAGCGTCGTGCTCTGCAAGAGCTTCGATGAGAATGCGATCCACTATTCGGTGCTCTATTGGCTGGCCGAGCTGCGCCTCGATGTTCAGACCGATTCGTCCATTCGCGTGCATGTCTACGCGGCGTTGAAGCGCGAGCAGATGGAGATTCCGCTTCCGCATCGCGTGCTGATCGATGGCGGTGAGCTGCCCCGCTTTGGCACGACCGAAGAGGCGTTGGGCAAGCGCTACGAAAAGCTGTCCGAGATCGAGCTTTTCGCGCCAATGACCGCCGATGAGCGGCGTGCGCTCGCGAGCGAGCTCAACGATTGCGTTTACGTCCGCAACGATGTGATATCGCGGCGCGGCGAGATTGCCGATTCCCTGTACGTGCTCGCGCAAGGACAAGTGGCCATTTACGGAGACGCCGACGCCGCGCACAACCGCCCGCGACTCGGCACGCTGCAGGCGCCCGCGTGCTTCGGCGAGATGGGCCTGCTCACGGGACAAGCCCGCACGGCAACGGTCGTCGCCGAAAACGACGTGCTTTGCTATCGGCTCGACAAGTCGGGATTCGACGCGATCCTGCGCGCACGGCCGGAGCTCGCCGATGGCTTTGCCAAAGTCGTCGCACGGCGGCAGGCCGAGAACGACGCGACGCTGCAAGCGGCCGACGCCGATGCGCGCGCGCGGATGGCGGTGAGCCGCGCCTCCGATCTCGTGCGGCGTATTCGCCAGTTTTTCGAAATCACTTAACGCAGGAACTTCATCCCGCGACGAGGTCTTCGCGGTTCAACAGGAACACGGCGTCGGTGGACGAGCGCGTCGTGAGCCATACGAAGGGCAAGCGCGGAAACGCCGCTTCGACGGCCGCCTTGCCGGTGCCCACTTCGACGACCAGCACGCCATGCACATTCAAGTGACGCGGCACGGCGTCGATCATCGAGCGAACGACATCCATTCCGTCGTCGCCACCGGCAAGCGCCAATTCAGGCTCGCGCCGAAACTCCGGCGGGAGCGATGCCATCGCGGTCGTCGTCACATAGGGCGGGTTGCTGACGATGAGATCGTAGGTTTTGCCGCGCAGGTTCTCGAAAAGGTCGGAGCGAATCAGTTTGATCCGATCGCCGAGCTCGTATTCGGCGACGTTCTGCCGCGCCACCGCCAACGCGTCCGCGGACAGGTCGGCGGCATCGACATCCGCGTTCGGAAACGCGTGCGCGAGCAAAATGGCGAGACAGCCCGAACCGGTACATAAATCGAGCGCGCTTCGGATTGTTTCGCCGCTTTCGATATACGGCGCCAGCCCGTCCGGTAACAGCTCGGCGATGAAAGAGCGTGGAATGACGACGCGCGTGTCGACATGGAAGCGGAAATCGCCGAGCCACGCCTCGCCCGTAAGATAGGCTGCGGGAATCCGTTCGTCGATGCGACGTGTCAGGAGAGCCGCAAGCGTTGCACGCTCGGACCGCGTCAATCTTGCATCGAGAAATGGCTCGAGTCGATCGATGGGGAGCGACAGCGCGTGCAGCAGCAGATACGCGGCTTCATCGTAGGCGTCGGCCGTCCCGTGGCCGAACGCGATCTTCGCTTCGCCGAAGCGTGTGACGGCGAAGCGCAGCCAGTCGCGCAGCGTCTCGAGCTCGTCGGCCGTCAATGTTCCCCCGAGCGTCGCTCAACTCAACAACTGCCCGAGGACTCGCCGATAGATCAACGCCAGGGGCTCGAGGTCCGCGATTGCGACGCGCTCGTTCAATTGATGGATGGTCGCGTTCACCGGGCCGAGCTCGACGACTTCGTCGCAGATGTCGGCGATGAAGCGTCCGTCCGAGGTCCCGCCAACTGTCGACAACACCGGCGTACGTCCCGTCACTTCGCGCACGCTCGCGATCGCGACTTCGACGAGCCGTCCCGGTCGCGTCAAGAACGAGCGGCCATGGCCGGTCCAGGCGAGCGTGTAATCGAGCCCGTGCTTCTTGAGAATCGACTCGAAGCGCAGCGCCAGCGATTCGCGCGTGCTCGCGGTTGAATAGCGAAAGTTGAACCAGAGCTCGAGCGTGCCGGGGATGACGTTGGCGACGCCCGTCCCGGCGTGGATGTTGGAGCACTGCCACGTCGTCGGCGGAAAATCGGCGTTGCCATCGTCCCAGCGCGTTGCGGCCAATTCCGCGAGCGCGGGTGCGACCGCGTGAATCGGATTTCGCGCGAGATGGGGATACGCGACGTGGCCCTGTACGCCGCTCACGGTCAATACGCCCGACAACGTGCCGCGTCGACCGTTCTTGATCATGTCGCCGAGCGCGCCGGCCGACGACGGCTCACCGACAACGCAATAGTCGATCTTCTCGCCGCCGGCACTGAGCCGCTCGACGACGCGCACCGTCCCATCGACCGACGGACCTTCTTCGTCGGACGTGATCAGCAGCGCAATCGAGCCCGGTGCATTTGGACGCTCGGCGAGAAAGGCTTCAATCGCGGTCACGAACGCGGCGATCGAGCTTTTCATGTCGGCTGCGCCGCGACCGTACAAAAAGCCGTCACGTTCCGTCGGCGTGAACGGATTCGATTGCCACTGATCGAGCGGACCGGTCGGCACGACGTCGGTATGGCCGGCAAAACATACGAGCGGGCGCGCATCGCCCCGGCGTGCCCACAGATTCGTGACACCGTTGGAAACCAAGGTATCGCAGAGAAAGCCGAGCGACGTTAAGCGCTCCGCAAGCAACGCCTGGCATCCGGCGTCGTCCGGCGTGATCGAGCGGCGGGCAATAAGCTCGCGAACGAGCGCAAGCGTGGGGTGAGCCGCGGTGTCCATGCGACCGATACTACAACGCGCTCGCTTTATTCTGAGCGACGTTGTAATGACTTTGATGGCAGCTTACCGCTCGAGCAACTCGGGATTGATGATCATGCCCGCGAAGTCCGCCGCCGGTACGCGCTGCGACCCTCCCTTTTCCTTCTGCTCCATCCCGGACACCTTCGCGGTCGGCGTGTTCTGATTGATCTGCCATGCGAGGTTGGTCGGCGAATCGGAGCCGATCATCGCCTCGTCGTAGCTGATGACGCCATCGAGATAGAGCCGGCACAACGCCTGCTCGAACGTCTGCGATCCCGGATAGAGCGATTGCTCCATCGCTTCCTTGATTTGCGAGAACTCGCCGCTCTTGATCAGCTCGGCGATGAGCGACGTATTCAGCAAGATCTCGACCGCTGGCTGCTGGCTCCCTTCGGTATTGCGCACGAGCCGCTGCGAGACGATCGCGCGCAAGCCGATCGACAGATCGGAAAGGACGGCGGGACGCGCATCGTATGGAAACATATTGATGATCCGCGACAACGCGTGGTAGCTGTTGTTCGCATGAATCGTCGAGAGGCACAAATGCCCGGTCAGCGTGTGGATCAACGCCGACTGCATCGTCTCCTTGTCGCGGATCTCGCCGACCATGATAAGGTCGGGCGCTTCGCGCAGCGCATTGGCCAGCGCCGCGTGATAGCTCATCGTGTCGACGCCGATCTCGCGCTGATTGATGATGCTCTTCTTGTGCTGGAACAGATATTCGATCGGGTCCTCGATCGTCAGAATATGGCCCGACATGTTCGTATTCCGGTGATCGACCATCGCCGCAAGGCTCGTCGATTTGCCGGAGCCGGTCGCGCCCGCGATGAGCACGAGTCCGCGTTTCGCGGAAACGATTTCGAGCAGCACCGCCGGCAACTTCAGCGCGGCGAACGGCGGAACGTTGCTGCGAACATAGCGGATCACGAGCGAGATCGTTCCACGCTGGCGAAACACGTTGATCCGATAGTTGCCGTATGCGCCGTCCAGATGCGACAGGTTCATTTCGAGCTCGTTCTCGAACTCGCGCGCCTGTTCCTTGCTCATTAATTCGTAGGCGATCCGGCGCACCGTTTCGACGTCCATCTTTTGCGTCGTCACCGGTGCGACAACGCCGTTGATCTTGATGTTGATCGGCGCACCGCAGGTGATGAAGATGTCCGACGCCTGGCGCTCGGCCATCAGCTTGAAATAAGGATCGAGGTACATGAGGCGACCTTCGCGGCTAGAATGAAGGACCGGTACGCTCGCATCGTACCGGAGGTATTGATGATAATGTCATGAATTGACGCGCGTTCCAGTCCGACGACCGGGCCGATGTTGCGAATTTGGCGCGCGCCGGGCAAAAAAACCGGTCGGCAGCGTCTTTGGAAACGGCCTCGGTCGAATCGGATCAATAAGCAAGTTCCATGCTCGCAATCATCGGCGGTACCGGACTGACACGCCTGTCGACGCTCGCCGTTGCGCATCGCGAAGTCGTGCGCACGCCGTATGGCGAGCCTTCGGCCGCGCTGGTCTTCGGGCAGCTCGCGGGACGGGATACGGTGTTTCTTGCGCGCCATGGACATGGTCACACGATTCCACCGCATCGGGTCAATTACCGCGCCAACCTATGGGCACTCAAGCACCGGGGCGCAACTTCGGTCGTCGCCGTTGCGTCGGTCGGCGCAATTTGCCGCTGCGAACCCGGCGATCTGGTCGTACCGGATCAACTGATTGACTACACCGCCGGGCGCGAGCACACGTTTTTCGACGGCAGCGACCAAAAGGTCGTTCACATCGACTTCACTGCGCCCTATTCCACCGAAATTCGCGCCCGTCTCCTCGCCGCTGGAAAAGCCGCGCAAATCGGCATCCTGGACGGTGGCGTCTATGCGGCGGTATCCGGTCCGCGCCTCGAGACCGCGGCGGAAATCGATCGGCTGGAGCGCGACGGCGCGACGCTTGTCGGCATGACGGGAATGCCCGAGGCGGCCCTGGCCCGCGAGGTCGGATTGCCCTACGCGGCGATCTGCGTCGTCGTCAATCACGCGGCAGGTCGCCGCGACAGTGCGAGCGAGATTTCGTTGGAACGGATCGCGGCGGTCCTTGAGTCCGCGATCGACCGTGTCCATATTCTCCTGAAGCAGGTTGCTCCCCTCGGTTGAAGGACTCCAAACGATGATTCGAGAAGTGCTGCGGATGGGCGATGCTCGTTTGCTCGAGCGCTCGGGCGAAGTCGCGCACTTCGATACGCCGGCGATCGAGGCGCTGCTCGCCGACATGCGCGATACCCTGCAGAAATACGACGGTGCCGGCCTGGCGGCGCCGCAAATCGGCGTTCCGTTGCGCGTCGTGATCTTCGGCGTCGAGCACAATCCCCGCTACCCGGATGCGGAGCCCGTACCCTATACCGAGCTCTTGAATCCCGTCATCGTCCCCTTGTCGGACGAGATGGAGGAGGGCTGGGAAGGTTGCCTATCGGTACCCGGCTTGCGCGGCGTCGTCGCCCGGCACGCGCGGGTCGCCTATACGGGCTTCGACCCAAAGGGCCGACGCATCGAACGGGAAGTGAGTGGCTTCCATGCGCGCGTCGTCCAGCACGAATGTGATCATCTGGATGGCATTCTCTATCCGATGCGCGTGCACGATTTCTCGCGCTTCGGCTACACGGACGTGCTGTTCCCGAATGTCGAAGGGGCGCCGGCGGAATAGCATTCAGTGGACGGATGGCGCAACCCGCCTTTGCGAAGAGCGATTGCTCCGATTGCCTTCGCGCTGTATTTGCTATTCGCCTTGGTGCCGGCGAGCGACCCGGCGATTGCAGCTGTCCTACGGGTGGGCCCCGGCGCGCCGATCAATCGAATTTCGGACGCTGCGCGAATCGCGCGGGACGGCGACACCGTCGAAATCCTTCCCGGCAACTACACAGGTGACGTCGCGGTCTGGACGCAGAAAAAGCTCACGATTCGCGGTGTCGGTTCGATGCCGACGCTCATCGCCGACAATCACAGCGCCGAAGGAAAGGCCATCTGGGTGTTTCGCAACGGCGATTTCGTCGTCGAGAACATTGCGTTTACCGGCGCCCGCGTCGCCGAGTTGAACGGTGCGGGCATCCGATTCGAGCAGGGGCGGCTGCAGGTCGTACGTTGCCAATTCAGCGACAACGAAAACGGAATTCTCACCGGTAATGATGCC
>DASXPO010000047.1:0-22007 GCA_036493535.1 Casimicrobiaceae bacterium | reverse complement strand
ATTGCGAGTCGTTCGGCATCGTATCCCCTCAAGCCTCCAGCAAAGCGACCGAAAAACGCCCGCGCCGAAGCACGCTCACGGCAGGCATGTGCGCAGGTGCTCGTAGTCTGTATGCAGCAACGCCTCGGGACTCTGGAATTTCCCCGGCTCTTGCTGCAGGATTTTCGCGACATAGCCGCGCAATGCGGCGAGGTCCCGACTCGCACGCCATTGCGATTCGCTGATTCGAGCGGCGCGCATTGCGGTGGAAGGCGGCATGGGCGTCTTTGCGCGGCGGTCCGGTGCCTCGTCCCACATCGCCAGGCGAACATACAGGCGTTGGGCGCAATGCGCGAGATTCGCTTGCACCTGCTGTTGCGTCCCCATCAGGAAGTTGGGCGGAGCGGGGTCGTTCGACCGATGGCAAAGCGCGCAATGGCGGGAGAACGCGAGCTGTAAATCCGAAAGCGCTGCGGCGCTCTCCAACGCGACGGGTACGGGCTCCGTCACGGCCGGAGCCGCCATTTTGCCGGCATCGAGACAACACCACCGCCCCTGCGCTGATCCGAGCCGCCGTTCGAGCGCAGAAAGAACCGCTACCCGCCGGAAGGGTTCTGCGGACAGCGCATCCGCCGTGCCATTGAGCGTATCCCGTTGCAGCGCATCGCCGGCCGCGACCATCGGCGGAAAGTCCTCCACCGTCGTGACGACGGCGCCGCCGCTCGCCCCGTGCGTGAGTTCGCGTTTCGCAGGGACCTTCGCCGCCGAAGCATTCCAATAGAGGCGGACGCTTTCGACGGCATTGCCGTCGCCTCGTCGCACATGCATGCCGTCGCGCGCGACGCGGAACGTTGCGACAGCGCGCTCTTGCGCAATGGCAATCGACCCCTCGACGATCGCAATGTTGCGTAACGCGCCAGCCCCTGCGTTCGGTTCCGCAAACGTCAGACGATCGACGATTCCCCTTGTGACGCCCGATCCATCGACCACCAGCGATCCCTCGAGTCGAGCCGGCGGCTGCAAAGGCACGCTCGATGCAGCGCAAGCAAACGAAATGCGTTTTCGCGCTCGCGCGATCGGCGTCGTAACGACGTCGCAGTCGAAGGTCGAATGCTGGCGCGATACCTTTTTCGCCATCGCCACACGAAACAGCAACGCATCGAGGCGACGCGAATCCGAATCGGTGAAAAAGTCTGCGAGTCCCGTCACGAGCCGACGCGCGAGCAGATCGGGCTCTTCCCACGCCCATGTCTCGAGCGACGGGCGAGGCGAGAGCGGATCGTACGGCGCCGTCACGTCGACAGCGTAGTTGTCGTTGCCGTCCAGACTCAAATTGCTCCGATGGGCCTGCAGCGGCTCGCGGTTCGGAAGGCCGGGATCCGGCAGCGCGAGACCCGGGCCATGTTCGATGTCCTTCAATGCGCCCATCGCGCCAACGACGCGGTCGCGAAAGGCGGGCGAGGTCTCGTCGTACGACTGACGTCCGCTCAGGCGATACTGCAGCGCCGCGATGACGGCCCGCGCACGGCAACGGACTTCCGGCTCGCCGGTGCCGAGAGCAGCGCAGCCGTTACGCCACAGCCATTGATAGGCGGCGAGCTTGTTGGCGCGACGAACCGATGCATCGAACGCAGCCGGGATGTCGATCCCACGGTCGACCGCGATACCTTCAAAACGATCTCGTACGCCGAGCAGCGCGGCCGCGACACGCGGGTTCGCGTTGGTCTCGCTCCAGACGCCGCGCGAGAATATCGGACCGCCGTTCTGGTGGCAGGCCATGCAGACTGCACGCCGTGCGTACGTGACTCTCGCGCTGCCGCCGGCGCGGTAGTTCGAAACAACCTGGAATTCGAACCGGCCCGCGGCCTCGTTGTAGCTGATCACTTCGATGACATCCGCGCGCGGCTGATAGCCGAGATAGAGGCGATCGCGAAGCGGCAGCACGAGTTGCCCTCCGGTTTCGCGCGGCTCGCCATCGATCGCGACGACGATGCGCGGAGATTCGAAGTAGTGAGGCGCGGCGGCGGCGCGCTGCAATGAGCGCCCCAGCGGAATCAGCACCGCGCGTAGCGGCGACGGTTCTCGCGCATCCTGCGCCAACGGATCGCCGAATTGATTCAACAGCGTGCTGAATGGGAACGGTACGGTGGCGGGCGCCTTCGCAACCATGCGCCGCGCGAGCAGAAAATCGAACAGCGATCGTCCGACGGGCGGAAGGTCGGCGCCGGGGAGCGCGGGATCGATGCTCCACGTCGCTTCATCGGTGTACTGCGGCGCGCCGCGTGCGACCGATGACGGCTGCGCATTCGGCGCTGCCATGGACAGGCAGGCCGCCGCGAGCACGGTGCCGGCGATTCCTTTTCGCAACCGCGCACGACCGCGATGGGTTAACCGCGAACGCGCAGGCATATGCACAAGAATCACGAAGCGCCCTTCGCACACGATGTGATGCAACGTCGCACGAGCAGACGAGGCCGGTGGCGATGTGACTATGCCGCTACACGCCGCCGGAAGATTACGCTTTTACTTTTCTGTGCGCTACACGTAGCATGGCTCGCCGCTTATGAGCCCAGTTCAGGAGGGCGCGATGAAGCGTTTCGTGCTGCGGGCGATGGGGATCGGATTGGCCGTCGGATCGATCCTGCTCTTGATGCAAAGCGAGTGGCCGGCACGCAGCCAGGTACCCGCTTCGGGCACCGTCGCGGTAGCGGCCCAGGGTGTCGCGAATTCGAATGCGACTTCGGTGCCCGAGAGGTCGGCTATCGATCAAGACGCTCCGTATTTCGAAGCCTGCGCGCGACAAGGTCTTAACCAGTCCGAGTGCGTGGGCCGCCTGATCTGGTTCAAGGCGACCGGCGGCAATGAGCGCTTCCACACTTATACATTCCAGCAACGCGTCGGCGTGCTGGTCGACTGGTACCGAGTGCTGCGTGCGGATCAACGCGACGATCGGTTTCGCGCGTGGGGCATCATCAACGATCCGATGTGCTGTCGGCCGGGCGATCCGGATTGTCCGGCGAAATCGCCGGACGACACGTACGGATTCGATTGGTGTCCGGGCGACGACGTGCTGCTGAAATACGTTGGCAAACCTGGGTATGTCGATCCTGCGTGCGGACTCAAGGACGCGCCGCTCGACGCATCGGATCCGCACACGCGCGGCGGCTCAGTCGACCCGCGCCATTCGCCGTGTGATCTCCGCTTCGGGACTTCGACCGGCGCACTGGGCTTTCGCAAGTTTCCCAACCCGCGCTTCGATGCGGCCAAGTGGAGCAATCTGAACGGCGGAAAGCCCGGCACATGGGATGGGTTCCGGCACACGATGGCCTCGACGACCGGCATCCCATCGGACGAGCGCGTCAGCAAGCTCGCGGACGCTTCGGTCGAGCCGCCGTTTCTGATCGGCACGACATGCGGATCGTGCCATATCGCTTTCGATCCGCGGAATCCGCCGGCCGATCCGGCGCATCCGCATTGGGAAAACATCAAAGGCCTGATCGGCAATCAATACACGAGGATGTCCGAGCTGCTGGGCTCGGGCATGGCGCGCAGCAGTCTCGAATGGCAAATGTTCGCGCACCCGCGTCCAGGAGTCACGGACACCTCGGCGATTTCACACGATCAAGTCAACAACCCCGGAACGATCAACGCCATCATTAATTTTTCGCAACGGCCGACGTTCCCGGGTGAATCGATCACCAAATGGCGCAAAGCCGACACTTGCGGCGCCGAGCGCGACGAGGACAAGTGCTGGTGCGAGCCGGGTCGCGACGGCAAATGCTGGATCAAAAGCACACGCAGCGACGACGCGACCATCGTGCGGATTGCCGGCAAACCGGTGACGCTGCCGGGCGTGCATCACATCCTGAAAGGCGGTGAGGACAGCATTGGTGCGCTCGAGGCGATTCAGCGCGTCTACCTCAACATCGGCTCGTGTGCCGAAGCGTGCTGGATCAACCATCTGACCGACATGCGGCAGGTCGACCCGCAGCAGCGTGGTTTCGGGCAGACGCCGTTCGACATCGGGCAATGCCGGCGCGATTGCCCCAATTTTCGGGCGATCGAAGACCGCCTCGTCAACATCGCCGATTTCTTTCTCTCCGCAGAGGCCGATGCGACGGATCTTTACGCGGCGCGCGACCACGAGCGCAAGGCGAAAAATCCTTCCGCACCTGATTACACGCGAGCCGATCTGATCGACGATTTGAACAAGGAGTTCGGCCGCGGGGGCGTTTCTCGCGGCCGGGAAATATTTGCGCAGAACTGCGCGCGCTGCCATTCGAGCATTTCGGAAACGACCGGCGGCCCGTTCGCGAGCCGCGATTATCTCGCGCTGAACGACGCGCATCCGCGCAAGCCGCGCGCGGACTTCCTCGGCAACGATCAATCGACGCCGGCAACGGAAGTGGGCACGTTTCACTGTCGTGCGCTCCATTCCAACCACATGCCCGGGCATCTCTATCATGAATATGGTTCCGAGACGATGCACCGGCGCGGCGTGGTTGCGGATCTTCCGGAGCGCAGCGAATTCAAGGACGGCGGCCGCGGCTACTACCGCAACATCTCGCTCGTCAATGCTTGGGCGACAGCGCCTTTCATGCACAACAATGCGATCGGCCCCGAGGTCTGCGGCAAACCGCGGGATCCGCAAAACGGATTCTTCCGCGCGCGCTACGTCGATGCGAACGGCCGGCTCAAAACCGATCAGCCGGCGTGCAAGCCGTACGATCCGAGCGTGGAGGGCCGCTTCGAGCTCTACAAGCGTTCGATGCACGACCTGCTGCATCCGCGCGAGCGCGGCGCGAAAGTCACGCTCACCGACAGCGATATCGTCATCGACGTCGGGCTTCGCACCTGGGATGGCAAGGAGGAACGGGCGCTCGCGGGTTCGGGACAGCTCCGCATCCCGAAGGGCACGAGCGTCGGCATGATTGGTGGACTGCCGCACAAGCAGTTCATCGACGATCTCTACCTTGCGAAACGCGATCCGGCGCAACTCGAGTCGATGGGCAAGGGCGAGCTCGTGCCGGAGTTGACCGCCATCGTCGACGAGCTCGTGCGCAATCCCGGGCGAATCGTCGACGTCCTCAAAGAGAAGCGCGATTTCGTGAGGCGACACTACGCGACCTGCCTCGACGAGATCGAAAATGCCGGCCACCGGTTCGGCGAAGATCTTTCGGAACCGGATAAGCGGGCGCTGACCGCATTCCTGGCGACACTCTAGCAACCACGATCATGAGGTCGTTTTCACACCCATCGCGGATCGTTCGTCGAACACGCGTCGCCGTTCTCGGCGTACTCGTCATGATCGGCTCGATGCTGAGCGGCTGCGAATGGCTGAAAGGTCTCTTCCCACGCAACCCGCCGGAGCTGACCTTCGCTCCTTACGACAAGGCGTACGCGACAAAGCCGGATTTCGCCCGGCTCGAATACCGCTATCCGCTGCCGCGATCGCAACGCGCGCTGCTCATGCCCGACGATTTGGCGGCGCTCGATCAGGAACAGATCGATCAGATCTACGCGCGTCTTACGGCCGGCCCGATTCCGGACGGGCCGTACGACGGAAAGATCGTGCTTCCTCGAGGTATGAGCGGAAAATTGCGGATTGCCGAAATTGCCGGCGGCTTCGCCGGACTCGCGCTGCGCTTGAAGGGGCTCGAGATCGAGGCGCTGGGAGAAACGATGTGGAAAGGCAAGGTCTTCTACCGAGACGAACGCGTGCTTCGCAATCGGATCGAGGACCTCGATGTTTTAAAAAAGATCGGCTTGGTCCAAGGCGAGCCGCGCAAGCTCGCCGTGCGCGGCAAGGAAACCTGGCTCCTCTTTCCCGCGAAGCTCTATTGCGGCCAAAGCCTCCTCGATGCGCGGCGCGAATCGATCATCGTCGATTACTTTTTCACCGACGAAATCGACGGATATCAGGAAAAGCCGGACTTTCTTGCGGGACGGCGCGGCCTGCGCGTGCGGGACGAGATCCGGATGGTGCGCCCGGGGTTCTATCTCGGCCGTGCCTACATGGATCGCGGGTTCCTGCTCAACTTCACGCTGTATAACGACGACATTGCGAAGCACGGTGCCGATGCGTTCGCAACGATGTCGCCTATCCATGAAGACTGCAACGCGGGAACCCAGCAGCAATCCACGACGACGATGGCGAAGTGACGTGGCGTGATGACCGTGCGCTCGCGCTAGTCGACGAAGCCCAGGATCGACATCCACAACAGGGCATAGACGACCAACCAGATGAGGGTGCTCCAGTCGCGATAGGTTCCCAGAATCGAACGTTTGGCGGCGCGCGTCAGATTCTCCTGCGGCAACCAGAACGCGAGGCTCGTCTGCTGCCGCCCGAGCCACGCCCAGGCGGCGACCAGAAACACCGCGGCGAGGACCATGCGGCTCACCGCAAGCTTGCCGTTCCCCAACGCGTAGAAGTCGAGACCCACGGCAATCGCCGTCACGATGCATCCAATCAGGCTGTCGCGACGGAGAACCGGCGCTGTGCGGCTGCGCTTCACCAATCGGTGCGCGATGAGCGCCCACCACACCGCTGCGGCAAACGTGACGTAAGCCAACAAGTCGTTGGCGGATATATCTCCCTGCCGCTCATCTTGCGGAGAAACGCCGCCGCCGACGGTGAACACGAGCGCCGCGATGGCGCAAAGGACGTGTTGTGCGCGTGCCACCGCCGCCGGCAAACGCGTCTGCGTGACGGCGTCCGGCACCTGAGGCAGCGAAAGCGCCCGGCCACCTTTTCGGATATCCCAACCGCGGAAGTCAATCCATTGCCGTTGCCACAACCAGTCGAGATCGTGCTTCAGGTCGATGCCCGTACCGACGACCGTGATGCCCTCGTCGCGCGCGTGTTCCGTTTTGGCGTCGATCCAGGCAATCTCCGTGCGGTTGGTCAGTAGCAGAACAGGCATGGCCCGCGCGCCGGCCGGCGCGTTTTCCGACCCGCCGAGCGCCACGAGTTGTTCCCGCAAGCGCTGCGCCATGGGCGCATCGACGGGATCATGCGCCAGCGCAAACGTCCCGACCTGACTGAACTGGGACGCGAGCTCGGCACGCGCAAAAGCGGCGCTCGCGACATGGCCGATGCGGTATCGAGCCCACGCTTTTCCGGTCGGGGTCCAGCGCAGCAAATCTTCTGGCCGCAACAGGAGAAGGACAACGAGTCCGGCGACCGGTACCGCCACGAGAGCGATGAACAGGCGCAAATGGCTACTGAAAACGCTCGCTACGTCATCGGTTGCAAGAAACGAGACACTCCGGAAAAAAGATCTCAGCAGGGGTAACGAGAACACGGCGGCCAAAACGAGCAAGCAAAGTGCGAGGCGCGTCATTCCCATGCGGCGACGCATAAACGCGACACAAAAAAACCAGGCCACGGCCAGCACCAGGAACGGCGCCAGCAGCAAGACGAGCGCAGGATATTCGGTATCGGGCGGAAGCGTCCAACTCGCCGCCGCGAAGTACCCAACCGTCGGGATGGCGAGCGCGAGCGTCATCACGGCGACCCACGGCGGCACCAAAGGCCAACTCGGCAGGGGGCGCGAAACTTGGGGCGGTTCGCCCGTTGCCTCGTGGGCGAGACGCGACATCAGCTTTCGGAAGGCGCGGCCGAACGAACCGCGGAAGTCCACGGCTTCGCATGCCTGCAACTCCGGCGCCAGCGTGGCCTTGCGAAAGTGCACGACGATGATGCGACAGCCCCGCCGCAGCGCGTGCCGCCATTCGGCGCGCACGCGTTCCGAATCCGCGCTGTCGGGCGACACGACGAGCAGCAACGTCGACGCGCCAGCGAGCGCATTCTCGAGATCACGCTCCCAATCGCCGCCCGGCTTGAGATCCTTTACATCCATCCACGCCGGGACTCCGCGCCGGAGGAGGTGAAAAGCGAGCGATTCGGCGAAGTAATAGTCCTTGCGCGAGTAGCTGATGAATACCGAGGATTCGGACGGCATGGCAGGGCTATGATAATCGCGTCGGCGCGGGAATATTCAACCGCGCGAGGCAACCGCTTTCGACATGACAGCGAGCCGTACGGCTAGAAAGCGAAGCAACCATGGACATCCCGCTCAGCCATCAAACCGGCAAAACCGTCTCGGCCGGAAAATGGTATCCGCTCGGCGCGACCCTACAGGACGATGGCGTCAATTTCGCGCTGTATTCGAAGCACGCGAGTGAAGTCTATCTACTGCTGTTCGAAGCGCCGCAAGGCACCCCGACCGACGTGATCCGGTTGGACGCTCAGGACAAATACATTTGGCACACGTTCGTGCACGGACTAAAAGCGGGACAGCTCTATGGCTACAGGGTCCGGGGCCCGTTCGATCCGCAACACGGACATCGGTTCAACGAGCACAAGCTCTTGATCGATCCGTACGCCAAGGCGCTGACGGGCAAGCACATGAATACCGATAACCTTCTTCTCGGTTACGTCGCGACGTCGTCCGAACGGGATTTGTCGTTCGACGAACGAGACAGCAGCGATTGCGTGCCGAAATCGATCGTGATCGACGATCGGTTCGACTGGCAAGGCGATACGCCGATGGACGCTTCATTGGAGGATCTCTGCATTTACGAGGTCCATCTGAAGGGATTCACCGCGCATCGATCGGCGGGTGTCGCAAAGCCCGGAACGTACCTCGGCTTCATCGAAAAGATTCCGTATCTGAAAGCGCTCGGCATCACGGCGATCGAGCTTCTTCCGATACAGGAAATCTATGTCGAGGACTTTCTGTTGAACAAGGGACTCACCAATTACTGGGGATACAACACGATCGGCTTCTTCGCGCCCGAATCGAGTTATTCGACCGCGCCGTCGTCCGGGCGCCAGGTGACGGAGTTCAAGACGCTGGTGCGCGAGCTGCACAAGGCCGGCATCGAGCTGATTCTGGACGTCGTTTACAACCATAGCGGCGAAGGCAGCGAGATGGGGCCGACGCTGTGCTTCAAGGGAATCGACAACCCGACGTACTACTGTTTGACGGGCGATGACCAGGCGCCCGGTCGCTATTACGAAAATTACACCGGCTGTGGCAATAGTCTCGATTTCGGCAATTCGCACGTCATTCGGTTCGTCATGGATTCACTTCGGTACTGGGTCGAAGTCATGCACGTGGACAGCTTTCGCTTCGACTTGGCTTCGGTCCTCGGACGAGAAGATGGCGTGTTTCGCGGCAGCGCCTCGTTCTTCGATGCGATCGCTCAAGACCCTGTGCTGAGCCGCGCAAAGCTGATTGCGGAGCCTTGGGATACCGCGACCTATCAGGTAGGCAACTTTCCGATCGACTGGTCGGAATGGAACGGGCGCTTCCGCGATACCGTGCGCAAGTTCGGCAAGGGTGACGGCGGCCAGCTCCAGGATTTGGGATGGCGCCTGACCGGCTCCGCCGATCTTTACGGCGACGACGGCCGGAGCGCGTATAACAGCGTGAACTTCGTCACATGCCACGACGGCTTCACGCTATACGACCTGGTCTCGTATAACCAGAAGCACAACGAGGGCAATCAGGAGCAAAACCGTGACGGCAGCGACGACAATAACTCATGGAATTGCGGCGTCGAAGGCGAGACCGCCGATCCGGCCATCATCGCGCTGCGAAAGCAACTGATCAAAAATTACGCGTGCATGCTGTTCTTCTCGCTCGGCACGCCGATGATGCTCGGCGGAGACGAGTGCCTGCGCACGCAGCGCGGGAACAACAATGCGTACTGCCAGGACAACGAGCTCGGTTGGTTCGATTGGGAGCGAGCGGGCGAACACGCGGATACCGTGCGGTTCTTCAAGAATGCAATCGCGTTCGCCAAAGCGCATGGCGTCCTGCGTCAGCGAAAATTCTTTGAGGGCAAGGATCTAGACGACGACAGCGTTGCGGACATCACCTGGTTCGGAAGCGATCTCGACGATCCACCTTGGAACGATGCCGAGGCGCGTACCCTGTGCTATCGATTGGACGGCGGCGAGGGGCATCCGGATCGCGGCAGCCATGATCTGTTCGTCATCGTTCACGGCGGATTTCAATCGAAATCGGTGCGCATACCGCCGGCCCGAGAAGAGACGCGCTGGTTCAGGGTCATCGATACAAGCCTCGGCAGTGACGATGACTTTCTCGATTCCGGCCGCGAGGTGTTGATCGACCCGTCCAACGCGTATCTCGCGAACCCGCGGAGCACGATCGTACTGATCGGCAAGCACACGTGATGCAACTCTCTCAGGCGTGCGCGCGCGATGGCGCAGTCGCTGTCGCGCGCCTGGATCTCGATTCGAATACGTGCCCGCCAAGCGACGCCACCAACACCCCGATCGAAATCGTGCCAATCCCGATCCACTCGACGCGGCTAATCGAATCGCCCACGATCAGCAACGAGCAGAATCCTCCGATCACCGGAACCATTGCGGTGAGAATCCCGAGGTTCAGGCTTCCGATCGAGCGAATCGCATAGTTCAGCGCCACGAAGGCGAGGGCGCCGAACAGCACACCCTGAAACGTCATCTGCCAGGCAATCTCGCGCAATGGTGCAGATGCGATCCTGCTGCTACCGAAAAAAATGTGCCACGGTACGATGATCATTGCCGAAGCCGTGCACACCAGCGCCGCGGAAAGCGAGGGATCGAGGCGGCGACGCTCGACGGTGATCAAATACATCGCCCCAAGCGCCGATGCGGTCAGGAACATCGCATCGCCCACGATCGCACTTTCGACGGACCAACCGTGATAGGAAGCGACGACGATGACGCCGATTCCACTCGAGATGAGCAGAAGGCCGGCGAGCTTGCGCGAGCTCACGCGGATGCCGTAGATGACGAAAGCGACCGCGGCGATCCAGGCGCCGATCGCGCCCGGACCCAACGCAGCCGCGTGACTCGCCGGCCCGAACTGCAACCCGAACACCACGAGCGCCGCCATTCCCCAGCCTTGAAAAAACGATAGCGGCAGTGCCGACCGCCATTCGGCCCGCGTGATGTGCCGGAATCGAACGAGGATCAGTGGCGCGAAGACGCACGCGCCGATTCCAAAGCGGAACAGCAGCAGATCCGCAGGCGTGAGGCTTGCCGTGACGCTCAAACGCGTAAGCGCAGGGTAAGCGGACGTGACGAGAACGGCGAAGATTGCCGCGGCGTAGCCCTGTGCCGCTCGCCGGCGCGATTGCGCGGCCGTGATGCCCGACAATGGTCGTCGTTGATTCAAGATGTCGATTCGTCCACCGCTGCATGCGTGCGGCGGCCACGTTTGCGTACCGTCCCCGCATACCGTCCAACCGGTCGATAGTGGCCCCGGTTCGGCTCAACGACTGTCTGGCGATAGGCATTCCAGTCGTTCTCGGATAGCGAGGTCAGTTTGTCGACGATGCTGAACGGAGTATCGGTGTACGTTTGCCGCACCAAGGGTTGAACCTGGAAGAGCGGCTTCTTGTGATTGATTTCGATGGGCCGATCGGTTGCGGTGAGCCTCACATTGATGAACAGCGGTCCAAACCAGCGATCGGTCTCGACGATGCCTTCGTAGCACTCGAAGCTCTGGCTGCGCGGCAAATTGACCGGCGGCCGAATCAGCAGGCTCCAGCCCGGCGCGGATCTGACGAACAGTCCGGACCAGATTTGCACGACGCCGGGAAAAAAAGTGCGCGTGAGAAACGGCGGCGCGAATCCCTTCACGTCGCCGGGTGCCGCCTCGTCAAAGTACTCCGCGAAGTTGGGAAAATGCTCGGTGGTGAGCGGATACCACGTTTCGGCATCTTCGTGCGCCCACACCACGTCGGTTCCATCCCATTGCAGGTAGAACGTCATGGGCGCGAATACATACCAGCCGAACGACGACGCCGACGTCAGTGCCTCGCAATATTGAAACGCAGCCGTCGGGATCACGCCGAGCGCTCCGCGGTCGGCGCGCATCGGCGCGAAGCTCTCCGGGATCGCGCGATAAAAAGTAACCAGCGGCTCGGCGCTTTGCGACGCTTCCAACTTTTCGGTCATGGCGAACCTCCGCGCGTTTATGGGGATGGCGGGAACCCGTGCGCGCTCCCGCCCCGAGATGGCGCCTTGCAGAAATTCTCGCCTAGAATGATTTGCCGCGCTGGATCGCGACCTTCGGCGCGATCGCGCCGGTACCGATCTCGACTTTCACGGGTACCCTGCCGCGCTGGATGGAGATCTTCGGGGCGATGGCGCCGGTACCAACTTCGACCTTCACCGGTGCCTTCTCTTTGCGCCGTTGGATCGCGACCTTCGGAGCGATGGCGCCGGTACCAAGTTCGACGTTCACCGTGCCGGACGACGTGCGACGCGCAATGCGAGTGACACGAACGGATTTTGCATGCTTGGACATGAGGGGCTCCTTCGTATGATGGGGTTGGGCGAGGAGGCACAACCCATTCCATCTTCGTCCAATGGCGGCAGCTGAGCCTCACCCATTTGGGGGGCAATCGCGCGCAAGAAGGCAACGTGATTCAACCCGGGGCTCGCGCATCGCGGCGCGTCGACTCGAGCGGCCGTCCTCCAGAGACCGTCTGAATTCGACTGCCGGAAAACTACGGCGAACCGGCCGGTGCGGCGTGCGGCTCCATATCGCTCCGCGGATCGCCCGCGGCTTCGCGCGCGAGTCGCAGCAGGACGCCTTCGACTTCCTCTCTGCTGTGCACTTGAAGCCGCGCAAACACTTGTTTGACGTGGTAGCTCGCGGTGTTGAAGGTGAGTGCGAGCGAACGCGCGATTTCCTGATTGCTCTTGCGTTCCGCAAGCAATAGCGCGACTTCACGCTGCTGCGGCGAGAGTCGCGACGCGCCCGCACCACGCGCGAGCGCGAGCGCACGAGGCTCGAAGCGGCCGATCAGCAGTCCGATGTTGTCGCTGCGGCCAGGTTGGGAATTGGGCAGCCGATAGGCGCGAACTCGAAAGCGACCCCAGGGCGATTCGTATTCCAGGTCCACGAGATCATTCGCGCCGTCTGCATCGGATTTCTTGAAACGGCTGCAAACCTGACGCAGAAATTCCGCGACCACCCGCTCCTGCTCGCGAGCGCGGCGCGGATCGACGGTCTTCATTGCGAGCAGCCGCACCAGGCGCGACCAGGGCGGCGGCGCGCTGACCGTCGCACCATCGGGCGTGATGATGCCGAGCCACTCTTCGATCACTTGTGCCAGCGAGACCGGATGGCTGCAAGAGCGTTGCGGCTGCAAGCCGACCGCGAGATAACGCAGAAGACCGCGCAGCATCGCCTGATCCGTTTGACTGAAAGCGGCGTCGCGCTCGCCGCGGTAGAAACTGATCTGTCCGATCGGACCCGACGCGCCTCGAAGCACGCCGTAGAGAATCTGGTAGGCGTCGAGCTTGGCGAGGATTTCACGAAAATAATCGCTCGCCCGCTCGGCGTCTATCACCTTGCGAATCGAGACCGGATCGGGCGCGGCCGCCCGGGCGCCAAACGCTGCGGGGAATCCGCTGATCCTATTTTTGTAGTGCTTGTCGTAATAACGCGCCATTGCCTCGGGCGACAGGAGGCGCTCGGCATAGAGGTCCGTCATCTCCATTCTTTCGTCGACCCAGAATACGGCGGCCGAATGCGACGGAATGAGGCGCCGCAGCACCGGTAGCAGTGACGGGGCCAGCGTCTGGGGTGGCAAGCCCAGTCCACAGAGATGGCGGATCAGCGCGAGTTGGCGGTTGGGTGTCATGTGGCCGTCATGCACGGCGCAACAACGATTGCGCCGGCCCCAAAGTTACCAATAGACGCGATAGTGCACAAATTTGGATTTCGGCGCATATTTTGCATGCGGAAGCGGCGTCGACTCCGGGAATTACCCCGTCGCCGAACTGAAACTCGCCTCGCGCGCGTTCGCCGCATTTGGGACAGGGAGATGGAAAGCGGTCGCTATAAACCGCAGGACGGCCTGCCACTCGATTTGGCGTTGCACTACGCCAACAAGACGATCATGTTCGCCGACGTCGTAGAGTCGGTTCGCCTCATTCAACGCGATGAATTCGCCGCGGCCAGCCGCATTCGCAAACTGCTGCTCGAGGCCGCGAACGAAATCGTGCCCGCGCATCGCGGCCACCTGCTCCAAAGGCTGGGCGACGGTTTGATGATCGACTTCGCGCATCCGCGTCACGCCGCGGAATGTGCGTCGGTGCTCCATCGTCGTGCGGCGAAAATGTCGGCCGGCGTCGACGCCGACAATCGCGTTCTGTTGCGCGTCGGCATTCATGTCGCCGATGTCCTGACCGACGACGTTGCGTTCTACGGCCACGGCGTCAATTTGTCGGCTCGATTTGCCGCTCTTGCCGGTCCCGGAGAAACGGTGATATCGGTCGCCGTGCGCGACCAGCTCTCCGCGGACCTGGACGGCGAAATCACCGACCTCGGCGAATGCCATCTCAAGCACATCGACGCGCCGCATCGCGCTTATCGTCTCGGTCCGCGCACGCTGCACGTCGCGGCGCTTGCGGGCGACATTGCGCTGCGGCCGACCGTCGCGGTGATTCCGCTCGCGCTGCGGGGTGGGGGCAAGGAAGCGCTCGCCGTTGGCGAGATCGTGGCCGACCGCGTTATCGCGGGTCTCTCGCGCACCGTGGAGCTCCGCGTCGTTTCACGTCTTTCCACCACGGCGTTCCGCGGTCGCGACAACGATTTGAACGAGATTCGCTCGTACCTCGGCGCCACGTACGTGCTGTCGGGCGCGTATCACGTCTCCGGCGAGCAGCTCGCACTGAATGTCGAGCTCGCTGACACCCGAACGAGCGAAGCGGTATGGGCGCAGGTTTATCGAACGACGCTCCGCGCATTGCTCGCGCCCGACGACGATCTGATTGCGTCGATTGTCGAGAACATCGGCATGGCCATCATGACGACGGAGATCGCGCGTACGGAGCTCCGCTTGCTGCCGACGCTCGACGCTTACACACTACTGCTCGGCGGCATCGGACTGATGCATCGAAGCGACGCGCGCGCGTTCAATCGCAGTCGCCAGGCGTTCGAGCAGCTGATCGAGCGATTCCCGCGTTATTCGGCGCCGTACGCCTATCTCGCAGAGTGGCACGTCTTCAAGGTGACGCAGGGCTGGTTCACGAGTCTTGCTCAGGAGTCGACCGCCGCGCTGAATTACATCAATCGCGCGCTCGATGCAGAGCCCGCGGGCTCGCTCGCCTATACCGTCCACGGACTCGTCCACAGCAACCTGCTGCGCGATCACGCCACCGCCGAGGCGAGCTATAGCCGCGCCC
The DNA here is from genome assembly GCA_036493535.1 of Casimicrobiaceae bacterium. GTDB lineage: Bacteria > Pseudomonadota > Gammaproteobacteria > Burkholderiales > Casimicrobiaceae > VBCG01. Next base: position 6,805 of record DASXPO010000047.1, on the reverse strand, counting down.
TCGGCATCAATCCGAACGACGGGCTCGCGTGGCTTCGTCGCGGCGCGTTGCGGGCGTTCCAGGGCCGCGGCGCGGAGGCGCTCGAGGAGACGTTGCATGCGGCGCGTCTCTCGCCATTGGATCCGTGGCGGTATTACTACGATTCGCTATGCGCGACGGCGGCGCTGGCCGCGCATGATTATGAACGCGCAATCTCGCTCGCCAAGCGCTCGCTCAAGTCGAATCGAATGCATGCGTCGACGCTTCGCGTGATCGCGATTGCATCGGCCGAGCTCGGAAACATGGAGGAGGGGCGTGCGGCCGTCGCGCAATTGCTGCAGCTCGAGCCGACGCTGACGGTTGCGAAATATCGCGAAAACTCGCCCGCCGGTCGGTACGAGACGGGCGCCGCATGGGCGCAGGCGTTGCAGCGGGCGGGATTACCCGAATAGCGCCCTCTAACCCGATACCGCTTCGACCGAGAGCATGAACGTACGCTGTTCGTTCGCGTTGATCGCGCCCACGCCGATCAGCTTCCGCGCGATCTCTTCACCGCGATCGTTGCGAATCGAGACGACGACCGTGTATTCCCAGGGCTCGCCGCCGGGCGGATGCCGAATGCTTCCTTCGATCCGCAACGGCGTGAGCGCGGGCACCGGCGGCGCGCTCGCGCGGCCGTCGAAGCGGAGGTAATGCCCGCACGCCGGGCACACGCCTGCGCTTTCGAGGATCGTTTCCCGACAGTGCGGGCATGCGCGTGTGGCGCCGGCGATGCGCGGTCGCCCGCTGCTCATGAGCCTCCGTTCACACCATGGCCATTGTGCTTGCTCGGCGTCGAGCCCTTTCCATCATCCCATCCGAACTCGGCTTGGCCGCGAAGACGCGCACCGGCCGCGACCGTCAACGAACCTGCCTTCAAATCGCCGTTCACGACGCCGGTCTGTTGCAGATCGACGAGCGACGCCTCGTCGACATTGCCTTCCAATTCGCCCGCGATCGTCACCTTGTCGGCCCGGACGCTGCCGGTCAGCTTGGCCCCGACCTCGATGGTCAGATCGCCCTGAACGTGGACGTTGCCCTTGAACTTCCCGGCGATCCGCACGCTGCCGCCGCCTTCGATCTTACCTTCGATGGTGATGTCGTCGGCAATCAGCGATTCTTTGCGGGGCGCGCCGGCGGCAACCCGCGTTGCGGCATGGGCAACCGGTGTCGGCGCGAATTCAGGTTTGGCGACGGCGTCGAAGCGCGTGGGGGGTTCTTTCGCTTCGGGAACAGGGGTTGGCCGGGCGGCCGTATTGTCTTTCCAGATCGACATCGCGGGCCTCGTGGGTGTGAAGGAGGGGACGTTGAGGCTAGCGCTAAACGGCGTACGGAGGCAATTTTCATCCGTCGAACGGACGGGGGCAGCGGACCGAATGGGCAACATCGAGCCGCGGTTCGCGGAATTCTACGTGACGCCTGCGCCCGGCGGAGTTTATGCTTCGGCCGGCGTAGCACCCGTCAACCCGTTCGCCGAGTGTCCATGAAGTTGAATCACCTGCTGCACGCAGTTGGTCTTGTTTTATTGCTGCTCCTGGGCTCTCCGGCCCTTGGCAATGGCGCCGAGCTGGTTTCCGAGACCGTCCACATCCCATTCGCATCGGGCGACGCCCAAGCGAGCATGGTGGCGGGGGTCTATTTGCCGCCGGGCGAAGGACCGTTTCCGGTGCTGATTTATTCGCACGGACGGTCGGGGACCGAAGCAGAACGCAGCCTCACGCGAATTCCCGATTCGCGCGGTCACGTCCGCTATTGGGTCAGGAAGGGGTTCGCCGTCGTCGCCCCGATACGACCCGGCTATGGCGCAACGCATGGCATTGATCGCGAAGATTCCGGCATGCGTTACGACGTCTTCGGCAACTGCTGGGGAACACCCGAGTTCGAACGCTCGGCGTCGGCAGCGAGCGAGGCCGTGCTGGCGACGCTCGATTGGGTGCGAGCGCAGCGCTGGGCGGACGCGAACCGGATCGTTCTCGCAGGCGCGTCGATGGGGGGCCTCGCTTCGATTGCGAGCGCGGCGAGGAATCCGGCGGGCGTCGTTGCCTACATCAATTTTTCGGGGGGCACCGGTGGCAACGGCAGCCGAGCCGCTGAGCACAGTTGTGGCTTCGAGGCGATGGAAACGCTGATGTCGAAGTACGGCGAGACGGCGCGCGTGCCGAGCCTGTGGCTCTATGCGCGCAACGATTCGTTCTGGGGCCCCGATTGGCCGCGTGCCTGGTACGGCGCATACGCGACGCGTGAGCATTCGGCACGATTCGTGATGACCGATCCCGTTCCCAACGCGGATGGACACCAATTGCTGACGCGCGGCGGTCGTTTGTGGTCCGGGCAGGTCGACCGATTCCTCGAGCAAATGGGCTTCTAGTGCGATTCGATTCGTTGCTGGACGGAAAGATCCATGTGGTCGACGGCGGCAACTCGCAATCCACGATTGCCGACCATGACGTCTACGATCCCGTCAAAAACGCATGGAGCGCATTGGCGCCGCTGCCGCGCTCCGAGGGAAGTCCGGCCGTGGTCGTGCTCGACGGCAAGCTTTATGCAATCGGCGGACGCAGCGGCCCCGCGGATTTCGGGTCCGTCGATATCTACGATCCTGCAACGAACGCCTGGTCCGAAGGCCCAAGGATCGATCCGCGTGGAACCGCGGGGGCCGTTGGCTATTGCGGGGCGATCCACGTCCTCGGCGGCGAATCGCAGGCCAAGCATCAAAGCCTGGGCGAAGTGTTGCGGCTGAATCGCAATGGTCGGTGGCAACAAATCGCCACCCTCCCGACGCCCCGAAACTTCGCCCGCGCGGTGATCTTGAACGACGCGGTTTACGTCGTTGGCGGCAGTCCCACGCCCGAAGCGAGCCACGCCTCGATCGGAAGCGCGATCGTCGAGCGGTTCCGCGTTCCCTGCGACGGGAGCCGATCGTAGATCACGGCCGGCGTGCCGACAGCATCACGTTGACGTTCTTGATTTGCGTGCAGGCAAGCAGCTCTTCGATCGATTCTTCGCGGCCCATCCCCGACTGCTTGTAGCCACCGAACGGCACGCCGACGTAATGCGTGCTGGCGCCGTTGATCCAGATGTAGCCGGCCTGCACGCGTGATGCCAGACGATGCGCGCGATCGAGGTCGTGCGTCCAGATCGATGCGGTCAATCCATATTCGAGCGCATTGACGCGTTTCATCAGATCGTCCTCGTCTCGCCATTTGAGGATGCTGACGACCGGACCGAAGATTTCCTCGCGGGCAATCCGCATGTCGTCGGTGACATTCGCAAATACAGTCGGCTCGACGAACCATCCCTTGGCGAGAGTCGGATCGGCGACCCGTTTGCCTCCCTGGACGAGTTGGGCGCCGTCCTCCAGGCCCATCCTGATGTACGCGAGTGTCTTGTCGAACTGCGCCTGACTCGACAGGCAGCCCACTTCGCCGTCGCGATCCGATGGCAGCCCCAGTCTCAACGCTGCGACGCGCTTCACGATGCCGGCGAGCGCGGCGTCGTGGATCTCCTCGTGCAGGAAAACGCGGCTCGTCGAATTGCACGACTGTCCGGTCACATAACGAAAATTCATGCCGCGCACGACACCGTCCGCGACTTCATCGATGCCGGCATCCGCGCATGCGATCAATGCATTCTTGCCGCCGAGCTCGAGCGTCAGCGCCTTCAACGTCTTGCCCGCGGTCTGCATCACCGCGCGGCCTGCGGCGACGCTGCCGATGAAACCGATCTTCGCGACGCCGCGGTGCTCGACCAGCGCCGCGCCTGCATCGCGTCCGCCGTTGACGACGTTGAATACGCCCGGCGGAAAGATGCCGTCCCACAATTCGGCGATGCGCAATGCGGACAACGGCGTTTGGTCGGCCGGCTTGATGATCAGCGCGTTGCCCGCGGCGAGCGGCGCGCCGCATTTGCCGGCGACGAAAAGGAGCGGATGATTGAACGCGCCGATTCGCGCGATGACGCCGAGCGGCTCGCGCACCGTGTAGTTCAGCACGCCGGGCCCGATCGGAATCGTCGCGCCTTTCATCTCGGTGACGAGGCCTGCGAAATAGTCCATGTAACCGGCACTGATCTCGACGTCGTAGAGCATGGCGCTGAACGGATTGCCGGTGTCCATCGCGTCGATCCACGCAAGCTCCTCGGCGTGCTGGCGCATGACCGCGATGGCGCGCCGGATGCAGACGGCGCGCTCTTGCGCCGGCGTGTCGCGCCACCGCTCGAAGCCGTCGAGCGCGGCGCGAACCGCTTGATCGACGTCTCGTGCATCGGCGACGCTGACGGCACCGAGCGATTCACCGGTCGCGGGGCAGCCAACCGGCATCGCCGCGCCGCTCACCGAGGGATGCCAGCGTCCGCCGTAATAATGTTGCCGTTTCACCGGAAGTCGGTGATGGATCGATTTCGAGTCGTCGGGCGCCATTATGGTTCGGTCCTGATTGGAAAACCGATCGCTAGCTTAACGCGAAGCCACAGGCTTTGCGCAGCGGCGAGCGTGCGGCTAACATGCGGCCGAGCGGCGCCTTGGCGCGCCCCGCGATTCCAAGAGCCATGACATGAACGATACGCGCAACACTGCGCCGAAACCGAACGCCGCGGTCGAATCGATACCGCGCTTCGGCAGCGATTGCATGGCCGAGATGCTGCGCGCGCTCGAGATTCCCTACATCGCGCTCACGCCCGGCGCGAGCTTTCGCGGCTTGCACGACAGTCTCGTCAACTATCTCGGCAACGAACGCCCCGAGCTGTTGCTCTGCATACACGAAGAAACCGCGGTCGCGATCGCGCATGGTTACGCGCGCGTGACCGGACGTCCGCTTGCCGTGGCGCTGCATGCGAACGTCGGGTTGATGCATGCGACGATGGCGATCTTCAACGCCTGGTGCGACCGCATTCCAATGCTGATGCTGGGCGGGGTCGGACCCATGGACGCCGTCGCGCGCCGTCCATGGGTCGACTGGATCCATACGTCGTCCGACATGGCCGCGCTCGTGCGCGACTACACGAAGTGGGACGACCAGCCGGCGTCGGTCACGGCCGCGCTGGAATCGATACTGCGCGGTTATCGAATTGCGACGACCGCACCGCAGGGCCCGGTGTATGTGTGTCTCGACGCCGGACTGCAGGAGGCGGCGATCGCGTCGCCGCCGCCGCTGCCGCCGCTCGATCGCTATCCGGCGCCGCGCGTCGTCGATCCGCCGCCGCAAGCGGTTGCGGAAATTGCCTCGATGCTCGCGCAGGCGGAGCGACCGCTCTTTCTCATCGGCCGCGTGGCGAACGATCGCGAAAGTTTTGCGCGCCGCGTCGAACTGGCCGAGCGTCTCGGCGCGCGCGTGATCACCGATCTCAAGACCGCCGCGAGCTTTCCGATGCCCCATCCGCTGCACCCGTTTCCCGCTGGCATCTACATCAGCGCGGAAGCCGGCGCGCTGGTGCGCGAAGCCGACGTGATCGTGAGTCTCGATTGGGTCGATCTTGCGGGCTCGTTGCGCCAGGCGTGCGGCGGCCAACTGCCGGACGCGAAAGTGATTCAGTGCTCGCTCGATTCGTATCTGCATCGCGGCTGGAGCAAGGATTATCAATCGTTGCCACCCGCCGATGTTTTCGTGCTCGCCGATCCTGATCGCCTGGTGAGCGCGCTGCTCACCTGCATCGGCGCTTCGCCTCGCGCAGCGACAAAATCGGCAGCGACGCTCCCGGCATCGAGCGCTACCGAAGCCGCACCGAATCCCACCCGCAGCGACGCGCGTATTTCGATCGCCGACATGGCGCGCGTCACCTCTGCGTCGTTGGCAGCTCACCACCCTTCCTATGTCCGGCTGCCGCTCGGTTGGCCCGGCGAATATTGTCGCTTCGCGGAGCCGCTCGACTTCATCGGCTTCGACGGCGGCGGCGGCATCGGCTCGGGTCCCGGCATGACCGTCGGTGCCGCGTTGGCGCTGCGCGGCGCGGGACGGCTGCCGGTCGCGGTTCTTGGCGACGGCGACTATCTGATGGGACTGACCGCGTTGTGGACCGGTGTTCATTATCGAATCCCGCTGCTGATCGTCGTGTCGAACAATCAATCGTTCTTCAACGACGAGCTGCATCAGGAGCGGATGGCACGGATGCGCGGGCGGCCGATCGAGAATCGCTGGGTGGGTTTGCGGATGGATGATCCGCCGCTCGATCTCGCGACGCTCGCGCGCGGACAGGGTGCAATCGGTTATGGGCCGATCTGCGATACGGCCGCGCTCCAGGTCGCACTGGACGCGGCGATTCGCGATGTCAAGGCGGGGGGTGCGTGCGTGGTCGACGTGCGCGTGGCGCCCGAATACGCGCGCACTGTTTCATCGACGTTGCTGCAGCATATTCCGAACGACAAAGACAAGCGTGCATAAGCGCACGCATTGATTGGAGGAAAGCAATGAAGAAGTTGGCTGGCTCGCTGCTCGGCGCGGTGCTGGGCATCACAGTCTCGATCGCGCATGCCGAGGAAATCGCCGTCGGCAACTACGGTGTATCGGCGAACGGAATGCCATTCGGGGTCGCGCTCGTGAAAGGTTACTTCAAGGACGAGGGGCTCAACATCACCGGATTGATTTCGTCCGCCGGCGGCGGTACGTCGCTGCGCAACATGCTGGCCGGCGGTGGCGTGCCGTACGGCGAAGTGAATCCCGGCGTCGTCGTATCGGCGATCCTCGCCGGCGCCGATTTGAAAATCGTGAGCGACAACGTGCTGACCGTCGCGGAGTTCGTGTGGGCCGTCAAGCCCGATTCGCCGATCAAGACGATCAAGGACATCAAAGGCAAG
>DASXPO010000046.1:0-46308 GCA_036493535.1 Casimicrobiaceae bacterium | reverse complement strand
GACCGAGTCTATCCGCTGCAGATCGCCCGGCTCGATGCCGGGCTCCTGATCGTCTTTGCATTCGGCGGCATTACGATCATCGGCGCAATGCTTGCGGGCTGGTCGTCGTCAAACAAATTTTCACTGCTCGGTGCGCTGCGCGCCGGCTCGCAAATGATCTCGTACGAGCTGGTGATGGGACTCACCGTGCTCGGATTGATCGTCATTTACGGCACCGTTGATTTGCGTGCGATCGTGGAACAGCAGTCGGGCGTAGTGTTAGGGATACTGCCGGCCTGGGGCGTCGTCTACCAGCCGTTCGCCGCGATCCTCTTCCTGACCGCGGCCACCGCGGAAAACAAGCGCATTCCGTTCGATCTTCCGGAAGCCGAATCGGAGCTCATCGCCGGCTACTTCACCGAGTACAGCGCGATGAAGATGGGCTTGTTCATGTTCGCCGAGTTCATCGAGATCGCGATCATCGCGGCGCTTTTCACGACCCTGTTTCTCGGCGGCTACAACCTGCCGTTTCTCACCGACGATGGATTCGTCTTGCCGGGCGGTCACGCGTTTTCGCTAAACCCTGGCCTAATCCTGTTGATCCAGGTCGTTGTGTTCCTGGTCAAGGTGCTGCTGATGTGCAGCTTTCAGATCCTCGTCCGTTGGTCGCTGCCGCGCTTTCGCTACGACCAGCTGCTCCGGTTCGCGTGGAAGTTCATGCTGCCGATCACCCTCGCCAATCTGGTCGTGACCGTTGTAGCCGTGTGGATCTTACGAGGCGCCGGCGCATGAAACCGGCGCCCTACGTCCGCAAGGCGTACTGGAATGCGCCGACGATGTCGTGGTGGGAGCGTTCGTATCTGTTCGAGATCATTCGCGGCTTGAGCATTACCGGGGGTGTTTTCACGCGGAACATGTGGCGTTGGCTGACGCTCCGCAAAGGGGCGCTCACGACCTATTATCCAGAGGAGCGGCGCCCCGATTACGCGGCTCACAACCGCGGCAAGCACGTATTGACCCAGCGTCCCGACGGTCGGCCGCAGTGCGTCGCCTGCAACATGTGCGCAACCGTCTGCCCGGCAAAGGTGATCGAGATCGAGGCGGGCTTCGATCCCAACGATCCCGCGCACCCGAAATATCCAACGCGCTTCGAGATCGACTATTCGCGCTGCGTCTTTTGCGGTCTTTGCGTCGAAGCGTGTCCCGAGGATGCGATTCGAATGGTGAAGGACATCCCCAGCCTTCCCACCACCGGCGATCGTCATCGGATGTGGCTTTCGCTCGACGAGCTCCTCCATTGGAACCCGCAAAGCGATGTCGCGAAGCCCTACCCACCCGCGGGCGGCGGCTCGAGCGTACGGGACCCGACGTGATCGAAACCATGCTCCTTTATCTATTTGCGGGCGCGGCACTCGCGGGGGCCGTGCTGATGCTGATCGCTCGCCATCCGATGCGCGTTGCGCTCGCGCTGATCGCGACGATGTTGTCGCTGGCCGGCATTTACGCGCTTCTCGGCGTGCACGTCATTGCAGTTTTTCAAGTGCTGATCTACGTGGGGGCCGTGATGGTGTTCATGGTGTACGTCATCATGCTGCTCGATGTCCGCGATCGCTCGTTCGGGCGGCGCTTTTCGCGCCTATTGATTCCCGGCATCGCAGGCTTCGCGGTATTGGCGGCGATGCTCGGCTACATCCTTTGGCGCGTGCCGATGACATCTGCGGCTGTCACGCCGCGCGCGTTCGGCGTTCAACCATTTTCCGCCCTGTTCCTGAACGACTATTGGCTCTATTTCGAGCTCATCTCGGTGCTGCTGGTGGCCGCGGTCATCGCGGCGCTTGCGGCGATCAATGTGGGGGTTCGCCGCCGTGGATGATATGCAAATGCTGCTGGCGTTGAGCGCCGCTCTGTTTGCGGCGGGCTTGCTCGGTGTCATCGTCCGTCGCAACGCGCTCGTCTTGTTGATGTGCATGGAGCTGATGCTGAACGGCGTCAATTTGAGCCTCGTCACCTTCGCGCAGCAAAGCGGCGCCGCCGCGGGCGCGGTGCTGGTCTTTCTGATCTTCGTCGTCGCGGCGACGGAGATAGCGATCGCGATTCCCATCGTGCTCCTGCTCGTTAAGTCGAAACATACGCTCGACTTGAGCTCGTATGCGGACCTCAAGGGATAAGCGGTGGACATCGCGCTCATCGTCATCGTGTTGCTGCCGCTCGCCGGCTTCCTGCTCAATGGCTTTTTCGGCAACGCGCTCGGCAAGCGCTTCGTGTCGTTGATCGGCTGCGGTCTGCCGATTGCCGCCTTCCTGTTCACGGTCCAATGTTTTCTTGCGCTACAGGGCAGCGGCGGCACGCCGCTCGTCGCGACCGCCTATACGTGGGCGGATTTCGGCGGGAAATCGTTCGAGGTCGCGTTCTATTTCGACCGCTTGACGGCGGTGATGGCATTGATCGTCACGGGCGTCGGTTCGCTGATCCACATCTATTCGATCGGCTACATGAAGGACGACAGGAGTTATGCGCGCTACTTCGCGTATCTCAACGTGTTCCTGTTCTTCATGCTGCTGCTCGTGCTCGGCAAATCGCTGCTCATCCTGTTCGTCGGTTGGGAGGGCGTGGGACTGGCATCCTACCTATTGATCGGCTTCTGGTTCGAGGACGCCGACAAAGCGGGCGCGGGAAAGAAGGCGTTCATCACCAACCGTGTCGGCGACGCCGGTTTCTTGCTGGGCATGTTCGTGCTTTATCAGACGCTCGGAACGCTCGACATGAATGAGATCAACGGCGCGTTCATGAGCGCGTCGCCCCCCGCCGTCTCGGCGAGCCTCGTCGGCATCCTGCTGTTCATCGGCGCCACCGGCAAATCGGCGCAGATTCCGCTCCACGTCTGGCTGCCCGATGCAATGGCCGGCCCGACGCCGGTGTCGGCGCTGATCCATGCGGCGACAATGGTGACGGCCGGCGTCTATATGACCGCGCGCATGTCCGGAATCTACTTGCACGCGCCCGAAGCGTCGCAGGTCATAGCCATCATCGGCGTCGCAACGGCCTTCTTCGCCGCGACCATCGCGATCGTGCAGACCGACATCAAGAAAATACTCGCCTACTCGACGATTTCGCAGCTCGGCTTCATGTTCGTCGCCATCGGCGTCGGCGCCTATGGTGTCGCGATCTTCCATCTCTGCACCCATGCGTTCTTCAAGGCATGCCTGTTCCTGGGCGCGGGCAGCGTCATCCACGCGCTCAATGGCGAGCAGGACATCCGCAAAATGGGCGGTCTTGCGCAAAGGATTCCGGTCACGTTCGTGACGTTCGCTGTTGCAACGGCGGCAATCGCCGGTATCCCCCCGCTCGCCGGGTTTTTCTCCAAGGACGAAATTCTATGGTTTGCATTGGCGAGCGACCGAGGCGGATCGTCACTGCTGTTCATGGTTGCCGCGCTGACGGCGCTCGTCACCGCGTTCTACATGTTCCGGCTGCTGTGGCTCACGTTTTTCGGAGCGTCGCGTATGGATCCTGCGACCGAGCATCACGTTCACGAATCGCCGCCGTCGATGACCGGCATCCTGGTCGTATTGGCGGTGCTGTCGGCGATCGGTGGATTCCTCGCGTTGCCGCGCTACCTCGAGCCGCTGCTTCCACTGCCCGCCGTGCAACCGGCGATGGAGCATCTCGAAGCAACGGTCGTCTATGTGTCGGTCGCGCTCGCCTTCGCGGGTCTTGCCGGTGCGGCATTCTTCTATGGCGGACGCCGCGACCGCGCAGGGGCCATCCGTCGCGAGTTCCCACGCGGGTATCGGATGCTCTCGGGTAAATACTTCATCGATGAAGCGTACGACGCGCTCATCGGGCGGCCGCTGCAGTGGATCTCGGAGCGCGTCTTCCTTGGAATCGGCGATCGCCTGCTGCTCGACGGCTCGCTGAATGGCTTGGCGCGACTCGCCCGGCGCACCGCGGGCGTTCTCGGTCGTGCACAGACGGGCAATCTGCAGCTCTACGCGTTGTTCGTGCTCGTCGGCATCATCGGCGCATTGCTGTGGAGTTGGCGCCATGGCTGACATCGGGTTGCTCAATCTTCTTCTGTTTCTGCCGTTGATCGGCATCGCGTTGCTGGTCGTCGTATCGCCGCGCGACGAGGACCGCATGCGTCGGCTCTCGCTTGGCGTGATGATCGTTCAGTTGCTTCTCGCCGCCTATCTGTACGCGCGGTTCGATGGCGCGACGCCGGGCCTGCAATTCGAGACCCGCGTGCCGTGGATCGCCGGTTGGGGCGTCTATTACCAAATCGGCCTCGACGGGATGAACCTGCTGCTGGTGCTATTGACCGCCTTCCTCGGCCCGTTGGTCGTCGCGGGCTCGTTCACGGCAATCAAAAAGGACGTGAAGCTCTTCTACGCGATGGTGTTCCTGATTCAATTCACGATGCTCGGGACCTTCCTCGCGCAGGATCTGTTCCTGTTCTACCTGTTCTGGGAAGCGATGATGATTCCGATGTTTCTGATCATCGGCATCTGGGGCGGCGAGCGTCGAATCTATGCAACATTGAAGTTCGTGCTGTATACCGCCTTCGGCAGCATCGTGATGTTGGCCGCGGTGATCTATCTCGTTTACGCGCTGCACGAAACGACGGGCGTGACGTCGTTCGCCTTTGCCGATCTCTACCGCGTCCGCCTGCCGGTATCGGTGCAGACGCTGCTGCTCTCCGCGTTTGCGCTGTCCTTCGCCATCAAAGTACCCATCGTGCCGCTGCACACGTGGCTGCCCGACGCGCACGTTGAAGCCCCGACCGCCGGCTCGGTGATCCTTGCCGGCGTGCTTTTGAAGATGGGCACCTATGGATTCCTGAAGCTCGGCTTTCCGCTGTTCCCGGACGCGACGGAGGCGTTTACGCCGGTCATCATGACGCTCGCGGTCGCGAGCATTCTCTACGGCGCCTGCCTGGCGCTCGTGCAGACCGACATCAAAAAGATCATCGCGTATTCGTCGATCAGTCATCTGGGTTACGTGATGCTGGGCTTGATCAGTCTGGATTTGATCGGAATCCAGGGCGCCATCGTTCAAATGGTGAGTCACGGATTGACGGCAGCAGGTCTATTTCTGATGGTCGGGATGATCTACGAGCGCTGCCATAGCCGCGATCTCGCCGCGTACGGCGGACTCGCCAAGGCATTGCCGGTGTATTCCGTATTCTTCATGATTCTCACGCTCGCATCGATCGGCCTTCCGACGACGAGCGGATTCACGGGCGAGTTTCTGGTGCTGCTGGGCGCATTCGGCACGTCCTGGCAGTCCTATCAGCAGGGGACGACCTATCCGCTCGTCCTCGCGGTCGCCGCGGTCGCCGGGGTCGTCCTGGGCGCGCTCTACATGCTCTGGTTTACGCAACGCTTCCTGTTCGGCGCGACGAAGGCGCCGCACATGCCGGTCGTCGATCTCGGTTTCCGCGAGAGGGCGATCCTCGCAACGATTACCGTTGCAATCTTTGCGCTCGGCCTTTATCCCGCCGAGCCCATGCGCAAAACGGAACTGGCCGCGCGCGAATATCAAGCGCTCGTGACCACCGCGCGAGCGCCCGTCGAGACGCCGGTCGCGCAAGCGATGACGCGCAGCTCCATCCACGAGAGCGTCCGATGAACGTACACGAAATTCTGTTTGCGATGCTGCCGGAGCACCTGTTGCTCGCGGGAATCATTGCGCTGCTGTTGCTCGAGATCGCTTCGCGCCGTCCGCGTGATGGATTTGCTTTGACACTCGTCGTCGTTGTCGCGGCCACCGCGGCCGCCTTGTCGCTTGCGATCGCCGGCTACACGGCATCGCCCTTTCCGACGCAGTACTCGTTGACTTCGACGGACTCGCTAGCGAAGGCCATCGTGCTCGCGCTGGCAGTCCCCGTCGTGCTTCTTTCACGCGACGATTTCACCGAAGGCCCGTTTCATTTGTTGCTGTTGTCGTCGCTGTACGGCGTTTGTCTGCTGTTGTCGGCCGATAGTTTCCTCACGCTTTTCGTGGGGCTCGAGTTGATGTCGCTTCCCGTCTACGTACTTGTCGTGCTCGCGTATCGACGACCGGAAAGCGCCGAGGCGGCGCTCAAATACCTCGTTCTGGGCGGCACGGCGACGGCTATTTTGTTGATGGGTGCGTCGCTGTTGTACGGCGACAGCGGCTCCCTCGAGATCGCAACGTTCGCCGCTGCCATCAAATCGTCCGATCCGATGGCGACAACGGGCGTGGTGCTTGTGATCGTGGCGTTCTTCCTAAAAGCAGCGGTGGTTCCCTTCCATACATGGGCGCCCGATGCATACGAGGGCGCGAGCGTTCCGGTGACGGCGTTCATGGCGACGATCATCAAGGCAGCGGTCCTGCTCGCGGCGATTCGTCTCGTCGGCGTAGCGCCGATCGTGCGACCGCTCGCGGACCTGATCGCGATTCTTCCCCTCATCTCGATCGCATGGGGAAACCTGGCCGCAATGCGGCAAGCGAGCTTCCGGCGGATGATCGCGTATTCGTCGATCGCCCATGCCGGTTATCTGTTCTATGCACTCCTTGGAGAAGGCCCTGGACGATTCCAGGCAGTCGCGTTCTACGTGCTGGCCTATGGGCTGATGAACGTACTCGCTTTTGCGGCGCTGCCAAGGCGCGACGATGATGCCGCTGCCGACCTCCTTGACAATCTGAGAGGGCTGTTTGGACGCGCGCCGTTTGCGGCCATCATGATCGCCATCGCGATGCTCTCGCTCGCCGGAATCCCGCCATTGCCCGGCTTTGTCGCGAAGTTCCTCATTTTTAGGAACGTCATGGCGGCAGGCTTCACGACGTATGCAGTCCTCGGTCTCATCGGCAGTTATCTCGGCATCTATTTCTATCTGCGCGTGATCCAACTCATGTTCATGAGCCCCGAAAAAGCTAGTGACGGCGACGAAGTCTCCGGACGACTTGCGTTCAGCGCGAGTCTCATCTGCCTGTTACCTTCCATCGCGCTGGCCTTGTTCCCCGGTTGGGTCATGGGGCAATTGTGATCACATCGAAAGGAAACCAATGTACAAGCGCATCCTGATCCCGACCGACGGCTCCAGCACCGCGCGCAAGGCAATCAAGGCCGGCGTATCGACCGCAAAGGATCTCGGAGCCAACGTCGTCGGCTATTACGCGGCCGAACCGCTCGAGCGCCTCTATTACGGTCAAGGCACCGGAGTCCGCTCGGTCGATATCCAGGCGATCGAAAAGCGATTGCGGGAGCTCGGAACGAAATACCTCGATGAAATCACGAAGGCAGCAAGCGCCGCCGGCGTCCAATGCGAAACGGTGATGACGAGTCCCGCGGCGCCGTATCAGGGGATCATCGCCGCCGCGCAGAAAAAGAAATGCGACGTGATTTTCATGGCGTCGCACGGGCGCGGCAAGCTGGCGTCGATCATGCTCGGCAGCGTCACGCAGAAAGTGCTAGCGCATTCGAAGATACCGGTGCTCGTCTTCCGCTGAGCTGAAGCGCCTGTCAGCGTACGGATTGCTTGCCTTCCCGCGCCTGCGCAGCGATGTGCTGGCGCAGCGCCGTGTAGCGCCGCAATTGCATCTTGCCGAACAATGGGTCGTCGACGTGTGCCACCGCATCCCGAAACGTCGCCCAGTCTTCGGGACGAAGGCTTTGCGCCGCCAGCGGAATGATCTCGCTCTCCTCGGCCTCCATATGCTGCCGGAATTGCGCAACGTATCGACGGGCCGATGTCGCGATGTCTTCGCGTGACGCGATCGATCCGCTGACGACGTCGTCGAGCTCGTGGAAGAGCGCGTTACCGCTTTCGCGCAGCTTCGTATGCTGATCGATGAGCGCGTCGAACATTTCCCGCGTGCCGATCGCGCGCTCTTTCATTGTTCTGAAAACGCAGTCCTCGAATGGGTGATGCATCCTGTCCGGGTAATGGGTCATGTAATACATGATGTCCAGCATCAATTCGTAGTCGGGCGATTCGCCCTCGCCGAGAACCTCGAGCTGCGTCTCGAGCAGCGCCAGCAGATTCGCAAAATTCGCGTGATCGGCGTGCCACGCGGCGATCATGTTCGACATCGGCAACTCCTCGACGATCACAATGTCCGCACCGGCGCCATTTCTTGATGGGGCCTCAAGCGCCTGCGCGCGCCGCCACCGGCGAATACATGTCGAGCAGTTGCAGCCGCGTCGCCTGCAGCCGCTCGGCTACGACACCCAGCAGTCGTTGCATGAAAACGAATCCGAACACGGGATCGTCGTGGCAAGCGGCGAGGAGCTCGGCGCCTTCGAATGCCAGCGCATCGACGCGTTCGACCGACCGCGCCTGGAAATGCTTGCCGCTGCCCATCAGCAGCGCTGACCAGCCGAGCTCATCGCCCGCAAAAAGCGTCTGCACGCGAAACGTGTGGCCCGGAGCGGCGATCTCGAGCGCAACGAGCCCCGTGACGATCAGATAGAACTCCGAGCACTCGTCGCCTTCGCGAAAGATGATGTGATTGCGGTCGAAGCGAACCTCGCGCGCGAGAGTCGCCAACTTGCCGACATGCCGCGCCTCGAATTCCGCGACGAACGGATGGTGGTGAAGCATCGTGGAGACGGTCTCATGCATCGGCTATATCTCCCGAAGGCCTGCGGAACCTGGAACGATGCGATCAATTCGATACATAGCTGGCGTAGCGCGGTTCATACATCTGCGATCTCACCCAGCCGGTTACGTCGGACGGTTGCGGAACACCGGCCAATCCCTCTTTGAAAGCGATCGTCGCCACCGCGACGGCGATGTGGAGCGAGACTTCGCGGACAAGCGCAAGCGCGGGATACAGGCTGCCTTGCGCCAAATCGCCGGCATCGACGAGATTGGCGAGCGTATGCGCGGCCGCCATGAACATTTCGTCGGTGATGCGGGAGGTCCGCGATACGATCGCACCCAATCCGACGCCCGGAAAGATGTACGAATTGTTGCCTTGCCGCGGTACATGCGTGTGGCCGGCGATGGTGACCGGATCGAACGGACTTCCGCACGCAAACAGCGCGCGTCCGCCGGTCGCTGCATACGCTTCGGCCGCCGTGCATTCGGACTTCGACGTTGGGTTCGACAACGCGAAGATGATCGGCCGCTCGTTGATGCGCGCCATTTCGCCCAACACCGCCTCGGTGAATGCGCCTCCGACCGCGGCGACACCGACGATCGCGGAGGGCTTGAGCGCCTGCACCGCGCCGAGCAGATCGGGTATCGCAGCATGCGGGTGCGCGAACGGCGCCTTGTGCGCGGCAAGCTCGCCTCGCCCCGCGACGACGAGCCCGCGCGAATCCACGAGCCAGCAACGGCGTCGCGCCGCCTCGAGAGAAAGCCCCTGCGCCACCATGGCGGCGACCGTCAAGTTCGCGATGCCGGTCGCCGCTTCGCCCGCGCCTTGGAAAAGGATCGTCTGATCGGCGAGCCGGCCGCCCGTGACGCGCAGTGCCGAGATGATGCCGGCGAGCGTGACGGCTGCGGTTCCCTGAATGTCGTCGTTGAACGTCGCTGTGCGCTCGCGATACCGCTCCAGCAACCTGAACGCATGTTGATTGGCGAAATCCTCGAACTGAATGACGACGCCCGGAAACAGCTCACGTGCCGCAGTGATGAATTCGTCGACCAACGCATCGTATCCAACGCCGCTCAGGCGCGGTTCCTGAATGCCGAGGTACAGCGGATCATCACGCAGCTCCGCGTTGTTCGTCCCGACATCCAGAAGCACCGGCAAGCACGAGTTCGGGTGCACACCGGCGCACGCCGCATAGAGCGAAAGCTTCCCGACTGGAATACCCATGCCGTTTGCGCCGAGATCGCCCAAACCGAGAATGCGCTCACCGTCGGTGACGACGATGATGGCGACGTCGCGCCGAGGCCAGTTGGCCAGGACATCGCGCACGCGGCCGCGGTCATGCGCGCTGATGAAGATGCCCCGCGGACGCTGAAAGATGTGGCCATACTGCTGGCATGCCAGTCCGACAGTCGGTGTATAGACGATCGGCAGCATTTCGTCGGGGTTGTCGATCAGCAACCGGAAGAACAACGCCTCGTTGCGATCGTGAAGTGCCGTCAGATCGATATACTTTTCGAGCGGCGTCGGCTTGCGCCGGAAATTTTCGAGCACGCGGGCAAGCTGCTCGTCCTGCGAGAATACCCGTGGCGGCAGAAGACCTCGGAGTTGCAGCGCATCGCGCTCGCGCTCGCTGAATGCCGTCCCTTTGTTGAGCGCCGGGTCCTGGAGCAGTCCGACGCCTTTCGGAAGCAACGCTTGTACCGCCGCTGTGTCGCTGGGTCGGTGATCGAGCATTCGGCGCCCCTCCTCAATTCGTTTCAGGAATCATCTTGATCGCGCCGCAAGGACACTCGGATACGCAAATGCCGCAGCCCTTGCAATAGTCGTAATTGAATTCGAACCGCTTTCCGGCACCCAGCTTGATGACCGCGTTGTCGGGACAAACGCCGTAGCAGTTGTCGCATTCGAAGCAGTTGCCGCAGGACAGGCAACGCCGCGCCTCGAACAGCGCGTTGGTTTCATCGAGGCCATGGACGACCTCATCGAATGTCGACGTGCGCCGCACGAGATCGAGGACCGGTCGCACGGTCTTTGGCGCATCGCTGTAGTACCAGGTGTTGAGCTTGTCGAACGTCGCGACTTCGTGCTTGGGTGCAGGCGCGTATGGCGCATTGCGCAGCCACGCATCGATATGCCGCGCTGCTTTCTTGCCATGACCGACCCCCACGGTGACCGTTCGCTCGGAGGGCACCATGTCGCCGCCGGCGAAGATACCCGGATAGCCCGTCATCATGTTGGGGCCGACTTGAACGGTACCGTCCTTGACCTCAAGGCCCGGGACGCCATCGAGGAGCGAAAGATCGACGTCCTGGCCGAGCGCCAGCACGAGCGAGTCGGACTCGAGCGTTTCGAATTCCCCCGTCGGCTGTGGGAAGCCCTTGTCGTCGAGCGCCATCTTTTCGACGGTGAGCGTTCCCTCGTCGGACATGTTCTTGATGGTCGACAGCCATTTGATGAGCACGCCTTCCTGCAGCGCTTCCTCGACCTCGAAATCGTGGGCCGGCATTTTTTCTCGCGTACGCCGATACACGATGATCGCTTCGCTCGCGCCGAGCCGCTTGGCCGTCCGCGCGACGTCGAGCGCCGTATTGCCACCGCCATACACGACGACGCGACGGCCGAGCATCGGCTGTTCCTCGCCTTCCATGCTGCGCAGCACCGAGACGGCGTCGAGCATGTGCGCCGCCTCGCCGGCGGGAATGTAGGCACGCTTGGCGATGTGCGCGCCGACGGCAAGAAAGGCTGCGTCGAAGCGGCCCTTCTTCATCGTTTCCAGAATGTTCGTGACCTTGGTATTGACCTCCAGCTCGACCCCGAGCTCGACGATGCGCGCGACTTCTCCATCGAGCACGTCGCGGGGCAACCGATATTTGGGGATGCCGAAGCGCATCATCCCGCCGGCGAGAGGACCGGCCTCGATAATCTTGACGCGATGCCCGAGCCGCCGAAGGTGATACGCGGCCGACAAGCCCGAAGGCCCCGCACCGACGATCAACACGCTCTTGCCGCTCGGGCTCTTAGGCGGTGCGAATTTCCAGCCTTTTTTCAGCGCCTCGTCACCGAGAAAACGCTCGACCGAATTGATTCCCACCGCTTCGTCGAGTTTGCCGCGGTTGCATACGCCCTCACAAGGGTGGTAGCAGACGCGCCCCATGATCGCCGGCAGCGGATTGTCTTCGGTAAGCGTGCGCCATGCGGCTTCGTAATCGCCCGATTCGGCGTGGAACAGCCAACCTTGAATGTTCTCGCCCGCCGGACAACCCTGATTGCAGGGCGGCAGTCGATCGAGATATACGGGGCGGTTCGTGCGCCACGCGCCGGTCTTGTTGGCGAGGCTCGAGCCGACGTCCAGCGTGATCGCAAACGGTTTTTCCATCGCGCGGTTTCCTAGCCCAACAATCCGTAATCGGCAATGTTGCGATCGGCCATCAGTTGAATCAGCGCGAGGCGGGTGGTGTCGGGCGGTTTGCCGAAGAGATGCGCGAAGCGCTTTTGGGTCTTCAGATACTCGGTGACAGGCACCTGGTGTCGGATCGGCGTGCGCGCCGTGATTTCCCCGTCGTGCGCCTCGAACAATGGAAACAGCCCGCTCTCGATGGCAAGCCGCGCGATCTTGATCGTGTCCTCGGGCGCGGAACCCCAACCCAACGGACAAGGCACGAATATGTGGATGTAGCGCGCGCCGTCGATGCTCATTGCGTAGGTCACCTTGTGCTCGAGATCGCGCAAATTGGCGACACTCGCAGTCGCGACGTACGGGATGCGATGCGCCATGGCGATGCGCGGCACGTTCTTGCCGGTGCCGAAGACGTTGCCCGGAAACGGACCGACCGCCGGCGTCGTGGCGGTGCGCGCGGCAGGGGGCGTTGCGCTCGAACGCTGCACGCCCGTGTTCATGTAGGCCTCGTTGTCATAGCAGATGTAGAGCACGTCATCGTTGCGTTCGAACATGCCCGACAGGCAACCGAAGCCGATGTCGGTCGTGCCGCCGTCGCCGCCTTGGGCGATGACGCGCACGCCCTTCTTTCCCAGTGCGCGCTGCGCGGCCGCCACTCCCGAAGCGACGGCCGCGGCGTTGCCGAAGAGCGAATGGATCCACGGGACTTGCCACGATGTTTCCGGATACGGCGTCGAGAACACTTCGAGGCAGCCCGTCGCATTGACGGCGATCAGCCGATTCTGCGTGGCTCGCATCGCGGCGTCGATCGCATAGCGCGCGCCCAGCGCTTCGCCGCAACCTTGGCATGCGCGGTGGCCCGAATTGAGCGAATTCGTCCGGTGCATGTCCGCCTGCACCGCACGCTGGTCTTGCGCGAGCAGCCGATTGCCGACGGTGAACGTGCCGGTCTGGTAGAACTTGACCATTTGCGTTTCCACGACGATGGTCTCCGGTTCAGGCAATACCCGATGCGACCGTTCCGATGCGGCGCAGCAAGGCTTCTGCGGTAGGACCGGTGCGACGCGTCTTCGCCTCGCGCTCGAGCTCGTGACTCACGAGATCGGCGTTCAAGTCGAGAAATGTCACTTGCTCGAGCTCATCGCGCTGCGCGTCCTCGAACAAGCGCCGCAGCGAGCTCCGCGTGATGGCGCGTCCGCCTAATCCGGCGATCACCGTGTAACCGTTGAGCGCGATGCCCGACAGCGATTTGCGCACGCCGTCTGAAACGATGCCGCCCAACCCGACCGCCAGGCACTTCTCCAAAACCACCACGCGTTGCGCCCGCTTCAACGTTTCCCGCAGTACAGTCAGGGGAAACGGCCGGAACGAGCAAATGGACACGGAGCCGATTAACGCGCCGTCGGCGCGCATATCGTCCACGACCTCCTGGATCGTGCCGTTCACTGAGCCGAGCGCGACGACGACGGTCTCGGCATCTTCAGTGCGATAAGCTCGAATGAGCCCGCCCGAGTCGCGACCGAACCGGGCGCGGAAATCGTCGGCGAGCTTCGGTATCAGGCTCAGCGCGCGTAACTGCTTGTGATGCGATAGATAGCGCACTTCGGTGAACGCTTCGGGCCCGACCATTGCGCCGATGCTCACCGGGTCATTCGGATCCAGAATCTGCCGCGGCTCATACGGCGGCAGGAACGCATCCACCTGCTCCTGCGTCGGAATGTCGACGCGATCGTAGGCGTGCGTCAGGATGAAGCCGTCCATGCACACCATCACCGGACAGGAAAGCTCTTCGGCGAGGCGAAACGCCTGAATGTGCAAATCGAGCGCTTCCTGATTCGTTTCGGCAAAGAGCTGGATCCATCCGGCGTCGCGCATCGACATGCTGTCGGAATGATCGTTCCAGATATTGATCGGCGCTCCGATGGCGCGATTGCCGATCGTCATCACGATGGGCAATCCAAGGCCCGCGGCGTTGTAGACAGCCTCGGCCATGAACAAAAGTCCCTGGCTGCTGGTCGCGGTGTACGTGCGGGCGCCGGCCGCGGATGAGCCAATCGCCACCGACAGGGCCGCAAACTCCGATTCGACGTTGATGAATTCGGCGGTGAGCTCACCCGCCTTCACCATTTCTCCCAAACCCTCGACGATATGAGTTTGCGGCGTGATCGGATACGCGCAGATTACCTGCGGCCGACAGAGTGCGATCGCCTCCGCGACAGCATGCGAGCCTTCCGCTTGCTTAAGCATCGATCGCCTCCTTCGCCTGGCTCGCGATGTCGAAGGCCTCGGTCGCCGCCGCTACGTTCTTTTCCGCAAGCGCAGCCGGAAACTTTGCGCGAATGGCAGCGACGAGAGAGGGCAATTTGATCACGCCGGTGACCGCGGCGAGCCCACCCAGCAGCGGAACGTTCGGCACCGAGCGCCCCACATGCTTTTGCGCAAGCTCGGTCGCGGGAAGCGCGCACACGCGATAGTGCTGAACGCCGCG
The DNA here is from genome assembly GCA_036493535.1 of Casimicrobiaceae bacterium. Lineage (GTDB taxonomy): Bacteria > Pseudomonadota > Gammaproteobacteria > Burkholderiales > Casimicrobiaceae > VBCG01. The sequence goes on along the minus strand of DASXPO010000046.1, from coordinate 31,876 downwards.
CGCAAACCCGCCGAGCCCGATTTCGTCGATGCTGCGCTTCGAGTTGATCATCACGTATCCGCCAGGCGGCAGACCGTTGAACAGGTCGACCTGATGGAGCAGCGTCGAGTCCTGGATGATCAATGCGCTCGGTTCGAGCACCGGTTCCCGCAGACGAATCGCCTTGTCGTCGATCCGGCAAAACGCCATTACCGGCGCGCCCATGCGCTCGGACCCGAAGCTCGGGAATGCCTGAGCGAAACGTCCTTCGAGAAATGCGGCAACCGACAGCATCTCGGCAGCCGACACGACGCCCTGTCCGCCGCGACCATGAATGCGAATCTGGAACATGATGGTGATTCTCACCGCATTGCCGAGCGCGACCTTGACCCAGGTCAACACTCCCCGACGCGCGCAGAGATAGCGTGACGTCCAGGGGAGGAACGCCAAAGATGTTCCAGTCGAGTTCGCTGATTGCGGGCACCGGAATGGCCGAACGGGCGCGTGCGAGCCGATGGCCGGCGAAGCTCGACGTCATGGAAAGCGCGACGGGTCTCATTCTCGTGCTGTTCATGTGGGGGCACATGTTCTTCGTGTCGTCGATTCTGGTGAGCGAAAACGCCATGTGGACGATCACGAAATTGTTCGAAGGGTATTTCTTCTTCGGCTTTTCGCATACGTGGATCGTTTCCATCGTGGTCGCATTCGTGATCGCGCTGATCGTCACGCATTCGCTGCTCGCCATGCGCAAGTTTCCGATCAGCTATTTCCAGTTCAGGACGATTCGCACCCACGTTGCGATGATGCGTCATGAAGATACGACGCTATGGATTTGGCAGGTGTTCACCGGCTTTGCATTGTTCTTCCTGGCGTCGGTGCATCTGTACATCATGTTGACCCGGCCGGATCGCATCGGACCGTTCGAATCGGCCGATCGCGTTTGGAGCGATCACTTCTGGCCGCTGTACATCCTGTTGCTATTGGCCGTCGAGCTGCACGGCGGAATCGGGCTCTACCGAATCGCCGTCAAGTGGGGCTGGCTCGCCGGAGCGGACGCAAACGCGACCCGACGGCGCCTGAAGCGCCTCAAGTGGGCGATCACCGTGTTCTTTCTTGCGCTCGGGTTTGCGACGCTCGCGGCCTATATCAAGATCGGCATTGCGCATCAGGATCATTACGGCGAGCGCTACGTGCCGGCGCAGCTTAAAGCGGCGCCGCCTGCAGCGCCGGTCGAACGCAAAGGCGCTCGATGAATATCGTCTACACCGATGTGCTGGTGATCGGCGGCGGCCTCGCAGGATTGCGTGTCGGCATCGGCGCAAAGCGCCGTGGCCAGGATGTGATCATTCTTTCGTTGGTCCCGCCCAAGCGATCGCACTCCGCCGCAGCGCAGGGCGGGATGCAGGCGAGCCTCGCCAATGTCATCAAGGCGCAAGGCGACAACGAAGACATTCACTTCGAGGACACGGTGCGCGGGAGCGACTGGGGCGCCGATCAAAGGGTCGTTCGCATGTTCGTCAACACGGCACCGAAAGCGGTGCGCGAGCTTGCTGCATGGGGCGTGCCGTGGAGCCGCGTGCGCAAAGGCGACAGGGACGTCGTCATCAACGGTCAGAAAGTGACGATCACCGAGCGCGACGAGGGCCACGGGCTGGTCGCGCAACGGGATTTCGGCGGCACGAAGAAATGGCGCGCGTGCTACGTCTCCGACGGTACCGGGCACGCCATGCTCTACGCGATCAGTGACCGCGCAATCGCCGAATCCATTCCCGTGCACGAGCGAATGGAAGCGCTCGCGCTGATTCACGATGGAGGCCGCTGTTACGGCGCGATCGTTCGCGATCTGGTGAGCGGAAATCTGACCGCGTACGTCGCGAAGGCGACCGCGATCGCGAGCGGCGGCGCAGGACGGCTCTATCGCGTCACGACCAATGCCGTGATTTGCGAAGGAATCGGCACGGCGCTCGCGCTGGAAACCGGCGTTGCGCCGGTCGGCAACATGGAAGCGGTTCAGTTCCATCCGACGGCGATCTTTCCCGCGGGAATCCTCGTCACCGAAGGCTGTCGCGGCGACGGCGGATTGCTGCGGGACGGCGAAGGCAAGCGATTCATGCCCGATTACGAGCCGGAAAAGAAGGAGCTCGCCTCGCGCGACGTCGTCTCCCGGCGAATGGAGGAACACATCCGCAAAGGCATGGGCGCGAAGTCTCGCTTTGGCGAGCACTTGTGGCTCGACATCACGCTGCTCGGCGCGAACCACATCAACAGCAACCTGCGGGAAGTGAAGGAAATCTGCCACTACTTCCTCGGCATTGATCCCATCGAGCATTGGATTCCGGTACGGCCTGCGCAGCATTACACGATGGGCGGCGTGCGCACTGATCCCACAGGCCAGAGCCCGACGCTCAAAGGGCTGTTCGCGGCCGGCGAGGCCGCCTGCTGGGACATGCACGGGTTCAATCGGCTCGGCGGCAATTCGGTCGCGGAAACGGTGGTCGCGGGAATGATCGTCGGCGAGTTCATCGCCGATTTCTGCGATCGATCCGAAAGCAACGTGCAAATCTCCACCGGCTTGATTCAGGAGTTCTTGCAGCGCGAGCAAGCGAAGCTCGATGCGCTGATCGGCGGCGGCGGCGCCGAGGACGCCAATGCGCTGCGAAGTGAAATGCAGCACCTCATGACGGCAAAGGTGGGGATATTCCGCACCGGCGACGATCTCTCTTTCGCGGTCGAGCAATTGCAATCGCTCTTGCGCCGCAGTCGCCACATCGGCCTCCGCTACCGCGCGCGCGGCGCGAATCCCGAGCTGGTCTCGGCCTACCGGGTGCAAAAGATGCTGAAACTTGCCCTTTGCGTCGCGTATGGTGCGCTGACGCGTACCGAAAGTCGCGGCGCGCATTTTCGACACGACTATCCGCGGCGCGACGACGCGCAATGGCTGAAGCGCACGCTCGCCGTGTGGAAAGACGAGGCCGATACGCTGCCGACGCTGAGCTGGGAGCCGCTCGATGTCATGCAGATGGAGCTGCCGCCGGGATGGCGCGGTTATGGCGCGAAGGATTATGTCGATCATCCCGATACCTCTCCGCGCAGCGCGGAAGTTGCGGCGCTGAGAGCCCGCTTGAGCGGAGCGAGCCGTTACGCGATCCAGGAAGCGCTGATGCCCTACGAACGGTTGTTGCCGGAACGATTGCGAGGTCGCAACGAGCGGATCGACGAGCCGTTGCCGCAGACCGCCGAACGGCACGAGAGCATGAGGCCGACATGAATGACACCGTTTCGGCAACTGCGCTTCGCCCTGTAACGGTCGAACCCGATGCGCCACATCGCAACCTCACCATCAAGGTCTTGCGCTATAACCCGCAAGACCCTGGCAGCGTTCCACACATGCAGTCGTACACGCTCGAAGAGGCCGACGGGATGACGCTGTTCATCGCTCTGTCCGAGATACGCGAGAAGCACGACGCGTCGCTGCAATTCGATTTCGTGTGTCGCGCGGGCATCTGCGGCAGTTGCGCGATGGTGGTCAACGGCAGACCAGGCCTCGCGTGCCGGACGCTCACCCAGAATCTCGGCGCCGAAATCACGCTTGCGCCGCTGCCCGTCTTCGAGCTCATCGCCGATCTATCGGTCAACACCGGCAAATGGATGCGCGCGATGAGCGAGCGCCTGCAGGCGTGGGTCCATGCCCAGCAAAAGGAGGTCGACCTGTCCCGGCTCGAGGCGCGCATGGAGCCGGAGCTCGCGCGCGAGATCTATGAGCTCGACCGCTGCATCGAGTGCGGTTGCTGTGTCGCGGGCTGCGGAACTGCCCGGATGCGCGACGACTTCGTGGGCGCGGTGGGCTTGAACAAGATCGCCCGCTTCCGGCTCGATCCGCGCGATACCCGATCCGACGAAGACTTCTATGATTTGATCGGCGACGACAACGGCGTTTTCGGCTGCATGTCGTTGCTCGCTTGTCACGACGTATGTCCTAAGCAGCTGCCGCTCGCCACGCAAATCGCGTTCATGCGTCGAAAGATGGCCGTGATCGGCTGGAAATGACCCAGTACCCACAGCCATCAGCGAGCAATACCTACATGGAGAAATCATGATGTTCACACGAATAATGGTCGGCACGGTCGTCGCACTGGCGCTTGCCTTCAATGCGCAGGCAGCGGACGAGCGGATCAACATCAAGTTCAGCCACGTCGTCGCGGTCGACACACCCAAGGGCAAGGCGGCCGAATACTTCAAGAAGTTGGCGGAGGAACGGACCAAAGGACGCGTTCACGTGGACGTGTTTCCGAACAGCCAGCTCTACAAAGACGGCGAAGAAATGGAAGCGCTACAGCTCGGCTCCGTTCATATGCTGGCGCCATCGCTCGCCAAGTTCGGGCCGCTCGGCGCACGCGCATTCGAAGTGTTCGATCTGCCGTACATCTTCGATGACTACGCCGAGCTGCACAAAGTGACTGACGGTCCAATCGGCAAAAAGTTGTTCGAGAAACTGCAGGAAAAGGGCATCACCGGACTCGCCTATTGGGACAACGGGTTCAAGGATATGAGCGCGAACAAGGCGCTCAAGATGCCGGCCGACTTCAAGGGCTTGAAGATGCGCATCCAATCGTCGAAGGTGTTGGACGGCGAAATGCGCGCGCTTGGCGCAATTCCGCAAGTGATGTCGTTCTCCGAGGTCTATCAGGCGTTGCAGACGGGCGTCGTCGACGGAACCGAAAACCCACCCTCGAACTTCTATACGCAGAAGATGAACGAGGTGCAAAAGTTCTTGACGTTGTCGAACCACGGCTATCTCGGCTACGCGGTGATCGTCAACAAGAAGTTCTGGGACGGGCTGCCCCCCGACATCCGTACGGCGCTCGAAGGCGCCATGAAGGACGCGACCAAATACGCGAACGACATCGCCAAGAAGGAGAACGACGACGCGATCGAGGCGGTGCGCAAGTCGGGGAAGACCCAGATCGTCACATTGTCGGCGGATGAGAAGAACGCATGGAAGAAAGCGCTGGTCGTCGTCCACCGCGAAAACGAAAGCCGCATCGGCAAGGACGTGATCGACGCCGTCTACAAAGTGACCGATTTCAAACCGTAGCGCCTGTCCGCGCGATTCGCAAGCCATCACGAACGAGAAGAAGCGGCAATGCTGAAGGCGCTGGACCATCTGGAGGAATGGCTGATCGCGTTCATGATCGGTGGAGCGACGCTGATCATCTTCGCGGCAGTCATTCACCGCTATTCGGCCGGATTGCCGATTCCGATCGTCCAGGATTGGCTGCTGTCGCTCAATCTATCGTGGGCGCAGGAGCTGTGCATCTACATGTTCATCTGGATGGCCAAGTTCGGCGCCGCGTATGGCGTGCGGACCGGCATCCATGTCGGCGTCGATGTGTTGATCAACCGCTTGCCGGACAAAATGCGGCGCGCGTACGTCCTCTTTGGACTTCTCGCCGGCGCGCTCTTTACCGGAATCGTCGGCACGCTCGGCGCCAACTATGTGTGGGCGATCGGCCACACCGATCAGACATCAGCGGACCTCGAGTTGCCGCTGTGGATCGTCTATCTGTGCATCCCGTGCGGCTCGTATCTGATGTGCTTTCGATTCCTCCAGGTCGCGTGGAATTTCTTCCGGACCGGTGAGCTGCCCAAGCACGACGTGAGCCACGTCGAGGGCGTCGAAGAGTCGGCAGCCGTGTTTGACGTTCCCGATCTTCATCCCGCGCCGGCAACGCCGGGACGCCCGTCATGACGACAGCAGCGCTACGAATTTCTGCGCCACTTCCGATCGTCCTCGTTGTCGTGCCGCTCGCGGCCTTCGCGATCGGCCTGCATATCCCAACGGCATTGATTATTTTCCTGCTGCTGATCGGCTTGATGCTGACCGGGATGCCGGTGTCTATATCGCTCGGCCTCACCGTGCTGACGTTTCTCTTCACGATGACCGAAGTGCCGATCACATCGGTCGCGCTCAAGCTGTTCACCGGGATCGAGAAGTTCGAGATCATGGCGATTCCGTTCTTCATCCTGGCAGGCAATTTCCTGACGCACGGCGGCGTCGCGCGACGAATGATCAACTTCGCCTCGTCGATGGTCGGTCACTGGTATGGCGGACTTGCGTTGGCCGGTGTTTTGGCGTGCGCGCTGTTTGCCGCAGTGTCGGGTTCGTCGCCCGCCACAGTCGTAGCTATCGGCTCGATCATCCTGCCCGCGATGATCAAGCAGGGATTCCCCAAACGATTCGGCGCCGGTGTCATCACGACATCTGGCGCACTGGGGATTCTCATTCCGCCGTCGATCGTGATGGTAATGTACTCGGTCGCGACCAACACGTCGGTCGGCCAGCTTTTCATGGCGGGCATCGTTCCCGGAATCATGCTCGCGACCATGCTCGGACTGACGACGTGGTGGCGTGCGCGCAAAAACAAGTATCCGCGGCTCCCGAAGGCTTCATGGGGCGAGCGGTGGCGCACGTTCCGGCAAAGCGTCTGGGGACTGCTGCTCATCATCGTCGTCATCGGCGGCATCTACACCGGAATTTTTACGCCGACCGAAGCGGCAGCGATGAGCGCCGTCTATGCATTCTTCGTCGCCGTTTTCGTCTACAAGGACCTGTCGCTCGCGCAAGTTCCCAAGGTTTTGCTGGACTCGGCGAACATGAGCGCGATGCTGCTCTACATCATCACGAATGCGGTGCTGTTCTCCTTTCTGATGACCTCCGAGCAGATTCCCCAGGCAATGGCCGACTGGATGCTGGACAAGGGACTCGGGGTCGTCGCGTTTTTGCTGTTCGTCAACGTGTTGCTGCTCGTCGCCGGCAACGTGATGGAACCCTCCTCGATCGTGCTGATCATGGCGCCGATCCTGTTTCCGGTCGCGATGAAGCTCGGGATCGATCCCGTGCATTTCGGCATCATGATGACGGTCAACATGGAAGTCGGCATGTGCCATCCGCCGGTGGGCTTGAACCTCTACGTGGCCTCCGGCATCACGAAAATGGGGATCACCGAGCTCACCGTCGCAGTCTGGCCGTGGCTGTTGACGATGCTGGTCTTCCTCATCATCGTCACGTACTGGCCTACGCTGTCGCTTTTTCTGCCGCGGGCACTGGGAATGATGGGCCCCGGTTGATCCACTGTGGTGCAATGTTCTAGACTGCACGGTAACGCTGGAACGGTCCTATGAGACTCGCCAAATACGTCAAGTTTCGCGAAGAGAAATTCGGGGGCGTCCTGTTCGAGACGCGCTCTGAAAAAGTGTTCACGCTGAACCCCACGGGCACGGCGGTCGTGCGCGAGATCGAGGGCGGTCACGACGAGCGGGAAATCGCGCGCCGCCTGAAGGAGCGCTTCAACGACGCCGGCGGGAGTATCGAGCAGGAAGTGACTGCGTTCATCGCCGATCTGCGTGAGAAAGGCCTGGCCGAGGATTGATGGCGTGACCGAAAACGCCGTCGAGGCTGCCCCGGGCGCGGCGCACGGATCCGAGTCGTCGGACTTGGGCGCTCCGCTCTACGTCGCCTGGCAAATCACCAACGAATGCAACCTCGCATGCCTTCATTGCATCGAGGAGAGCGGTCCCGGCAAGGCGTTTCGCGACGAACTCGACGAGAAGCAGGTCTTCAGCGTGCTCGGGCAGATGATGGACCTTGAAATTCCGTACCTGTCGTTCTCGGGTGGGGAGCCGATGGTTCATCCGCTTTTTTTCCAAATGGTCGACTATGCCTGCTCGCGCGACGCGCAGCTCAAGATCGAGACCAATGGCCATTCCTTGTCGCCGGAGAATTGCCGGCGACTCAAAGATCTGGGCGTCAAGGCCGTGCAAGTGAGTCTCGACGGCGCGACGCGCCCAAGCTTCAATCGCATTCGGGTGCTGGGCGAGTTCGACCGCGTGACCGAGGGCATTCGCAACCTGCGGGCGGCGGGAGTGCCCATCGAGATCAATTTTTCGCCGACCTCCTTCAATGTCGCGGAAATCGGAGCCGCCGTCGATCTCGCTTACGCGTTGGGCGCCTACAGTTTCTACTCGGGGCGCACGATGTATACCGGCAACGCGGTCAAGGCGTGGCGTCATCTGGTTGTTTCAGACGCGCAATACGAAGGGTTTTTCGACGCGCTCCGCGCCAAGGCGCTCGAATATAGGGGACGGATGCGCGTGCATTTCCACGAGGCGGGCCTGCTCGAGGAGCTCCGTTATCGCCTCGAGCATCCGGCGGCGCTGCTCATCATTTTGCCCAACGGACTCGTCAAGCTTATCAACGCGTTGCCGTTCGTCTGCGGCGACTTGCGCCGCGACTCGCTGCCGACGATTTGGGCCAATTTCCAGCGTGCGTGGAATGATCCGCGCGTCGCGCAATTCATCGCTGATCTCGCGAGTGATCCCGGGAAGACCCGAACGCTGCATCAATGGATCCATCTCTGACCGCACCGCCTCACACGAGGGCGATGGTCGCAACCGCGCCGCTTCGGCGGCTATTGCGCGTCATTGCGATGGTTCGTTACCGGTTTTTTCTCTATGCCGGGCTGTTACCGTATCTATTGGGCGCCGCTTGGGCTTATGCCATGGCGGGCACGATCGACGCGCCCCTGTTCTGGAGCGGGCTCGGCGGCGTGATATTCGCCGTCATCGGTGTCGAAGCGTTCAACGAATACTTCGATGCGCGGATGGGCACCGATCGCGTATTCAATCCCAGAGATCTTCCCTCGATATCGGATGGCGTCTTCTGGATCGGCGTCGTTGCATTCGCGCTTGCGCTCGCGGTCGGCGTCTATCTGACGCTCCGCGTGGGCTGGCCCATATTGGCCTTCGCGTTATTGGGCGGCGCGGCCGCCATCTTTTATGAAGCACCGCCGATCCGGTGGTCGTATCGCGGCCTTGGCGAGCTCGTCATCGCATTGTCGTACGGACCCTGGATGGTACTGGGCAGCTTGTATTTGCACACGCGGAGCGTCTCGTGGCCGGCATTCTGCGCATCGCTCGTACCGGCGTTACTGATCATGTCGCTCGCCGTCGTCAACGCCATCCCGGATTTCCATCAGGACCGTCTCGTCGGCAAGCGCAATCTCGTCGTACGCATCGGGCGTCGTCGCGCGGTTTGGCTCTACCTAGCGCTGGCGGCGCTCGCACTGTGTGTCTTGGCGATCGGCGTGGCAATCGGGTTATTTCCCATTGCAGCGCTCGCGGCCCTTTTGGCGCTGCCGTTGCTCATCGCCAGCGCACGGCGCGCCATCGACACGTTCGAGACGCCGCGTCTGTTCGTCCCGGCCATTCGCAGCATCGTGACCTGCTATCTCGTCGCCGTCACGCTGTTCACGCTCGGCATTCTGCTGCACGCATGGTACCCGGCGCTATGACGCACCGAATCGATTCGCTCGGAGCGCCATTATTCGTATCGTGGCAGTTGACGCGCGACTGCGATCTTTGTTGCCTGCATTGCTGTACCGAGTCGGCGCCCGGCAAGCGCTTGGCGGACGAGCTCGACGCCGACGAAGCGATCAAGCTCGCACAAGAAATCATTCGTAACGACGTCCCCTACGTCATGCTCTGCGGAGGCGAGCCGCTCGTCGTTCCGCATTTTTTCGAGGTCGCGGAAACGCTCGGCCGCGCGGGGGTGCACCTCAAGATCGAAACGAATGGGCAGAAGTTCGACGCCAAGGTGGCGGCTCGCCTTGCCGACCTGCCCATTCGCTCGATCCAGATCAGCCTCGATGGGGATACCCAGGAAGTCTACGAACGGCAGCGCCCGGGTGCTTCGCTGGCCAAGGCACACGCCGCCTGCCGTGCGGCACGCGAAGCGGGACTACCGCTGGAAATCACGTTCGCGCCCTCGCGAGTCAATATCGAGGAGGCCGAAGCGGTCATCGAGCGCGCCTGCGAGCTCGGTGCCTTCCGATTCAACACGGGAAGGCTGATGCGCATCGGGACCGCATCTCGACTATGGACCAAGCTCGAGCCGAGCGTGGATGCCTATCGCCAGTTTCGTGCCGCCTTGGCGCGGTGGCAGAATGCCCTTGTAGGAAAAGTGGAAGTTTGCTATGTTCCCTTCAGCATCGGCGACGCGCTTCCCGCAGCGTTGCAAGATCCGCCGGCGACGATGCTGGTCTTGCCCAATGGTTGGGTGAAGGTTGCGGCGGCGCTTCCGGATATTTGCGCGGATCTGCGCCGAACGACGCTCAGGCAAGCGTGGCAAGCGTACTGCAGCGCATGGCACGACGACGCGATTCGAACAGCAATACGGCGCGCGATCGACGACGAGTCGGCTCACGCGAAAGCAAACAACTGGCAGCTGATGCCGGTTGTCCATGTCAGACTCGGTAGGGAGGCATGATGAGCGAAGCGAAAACAGCGGTCGAAGGCACGAAAACGATTCCGCAATCGGCGGCGCCAAAGACCAAGCCTGCCGACAAGCCCAAATGGGAGACGCCGAAGCTCGAAGACGTCTCCGAGCAGGTCATGGCGCAGCCGTACATCCGCTTCACGTAAGAACAAGACTCCGCAATGCAGGGGCGCTCGGTTGACGAGTATCGGGCGCCTCTTTTCATCGCCTGGCAGCTGACCAACCGCTGCAGCGCCCGGTGCATCACCTGTTGCGAAGAATCCGGCCCCGACAAGATCTGGGGCGACGAGCTTCGGCGCGAAGAAGCCCTCGCGCTGGCACAGCGCATTGTCGCCTTGGGTGTTCCCTACGTTGCCTTCGGTGGTGGTGAGCCGCTCGGTGTTCCGTTTTGCTGGGATCTTTTCGAGCGCTTCGCTGAAGCGGGCGTTTCGATCAAGCTCGAGACCGATGGCAGCCGGATCGACGACGCGGCGGCGGACCGTCTGGCCGCCCTCGCCGTCCAATGCGTACAGATTTCCGTCGATGGGGCGACCGCGGCGACGCACGAGCGCGTCAGGCCCGGCTCCCGTTTTGCCGACGTGCTGGCGTCGATCGAACGCCTGACTGCGCGGGGGCGCCCGCCGCAATTCGTGTTCGTGCCCACGCGTTTGAACGTGCATGAAGTCGTCGCCGCCTATGATCTCGCCGCGGCGCTCGGCTGCAGCGCATTCGTGACCGGCCCGCTGATGCGCATCGGGCGCGCCGCGGCCGGTTGGGACCGTATCGCGTGCACGAGCGACGAATGGGAACGGGCCGCCGATGGACTACGCCGTCATGCGGCATCAAGCGAGCCGCCGATCACGCTCTCGATCTACCCGTGGGACATCGTCACCGAGATGGAGCGACGGCTCGTCGATCCTCAAGCGATGCTGCTGATCGTGCCCAATGGAAAGATCAAGCTGCTGAACGCGCTTCCATTTTCGCCCGCGGATTTGCGCCACGAAACACTCGAGCAAGCGTGGGATGCCTATCGGCGCGCCTGGCATTCAGCGGAGGTTCGAGAATTCGTCGGCCAATGCCGGCGCAACCCCGCCCTGCTGGGCCATGCGAACGAGACGTGGCCGATGGGTTCGTCTCGAACAAGGATACGATTGACCTCGATCAAGTGAGCCGCCGCCGCACGCCACCAAAATGGCGGTGTGGCGACAACGGATCCGAACGAGCGAGACAGGACATGCGGCTCGCCGCGGAGTCCGACTGACGACGTTGACGTCCAGTCACGCGTTGTCTTCGCGTTGCGCGACGCCGCCACTGCCGCGGGGAATGCCAACGTCAAGCTGCTCGAGACGCACATTTCGTACGTTCTTCTTACGGGACGGTTCGCATACAAAATCAAAAAAACGGTCGATCTGGGGTTCCTCGACTTCACGACACTATCTCGGCGCAGGTTCTTTTGCCACGAGGAGCTGCGGCTGAATCGGCGTTTGGCGCCGTCGCTCTACCTCGACGTCGTCCCGATCACCGGGACGGTCGATGCCCCGATGATAGGCGGCGAGGGGGCCGCCCTCGAATACGCGGTCAAGATGCACGAATTCCCGCAGGATGCACTGGCGAGCCACGCTTCTTCGCGCCATGAATTATCCGCGGCACATATCGACGCGCTCGCAAAGGACGTTGCGACGTTTCACCTGGCCGCCGCCCGTGCAACTCCCGGCGCGCCGTTTGGCGCAGCGGATGGAATCCGCCGCTTTGCGCTACAGAACTTCGGCCGGATACGTCCGTTGCTCACGCACCCATCGGATCTCGTCGAGCTTGATGCATTGCGCCAGTGGACGCTCAGCGAACACGCCACGATTGCACATGCGATCGAGGGGCGTCGGCTGGGCGACTACGTGCGTGAATGCCATGGCGATCTCCATCTGAACAACATTGCGTTGATCGACGGGTGTCCCGTCATCTTCGACTGCATCGAATTCGACGATGCGCTGCGATGGATCGACGTGATGAGCGAAGTCGCGTTCACGGTGATGGATCTGCAAGATCGCGGCCAAAACACGCTTGCGGCGCGCTTCCTCAATGCCTACCTTGAAATCACCGGCGATTACCGTGGTCTCGAAGTCCTGCGCTTTTATCTCATTTATCGTGCAATGGTCCGCGCGATGGTCGTCTGCGAGCGGGCGCATCAACTTGATGCCGGTCAGGCGCAAAGTGCTTTGGTAGCCGAATACCGCGGCTACGTGGCGCTCGCGAAACGGTTTACGGAACCGCCCCGGCCGGCGCTCATCATCACGCATGGCCTATCGGGATGCGGCAAAACAACATGGTCGCAAAGGGCGCTGGAGGCGCTCGGCGCGATACGTATTCGGACCGACGTCGAGCGCAAGCGATTGCATGGCATCGATTCGCGCGATCACGGCCATGCGGGGATCGATACGGACCTCTACGGCGCGAAAGCGACGCGCGAGACGTATCGATGCGCCGTCGTTATAGCGCGCGACGCGCTCGCTTCGGGATCGGTGACGATCATCGACGGCGCTTTTCTGATGCGCTGGCAGCGCCGCATGTTTCGCCAACTGGCTGCCGAGCTCGGTGTCCCGTTTGTCATCGTCGACCTCGCGGCCGACGTGTCGGCGCTGCGGGGACGAATCGCGCGCCGTTCATTGGATGCGAACGACGCGTCCGACGCCGATCTCACGGTGCTCGACCACCAATTGCGGACCCGCGAGCCACTTGCCGTCGATGAGCTTGCGGATACTGTCACCGTCGATGCCAATGAATCGCTCGAGGCGATGCAAGCGTCTGCCTCTTGGGGCGGCATCATGGAACGGATCGCTTCCCTGCGAAGTATCGCCACTGTCGCGATCGATCGACAGACAACGCCTGCTTTCGCCCTATAGCTGGATTGGGACAGCCAAGCGCCCCAACAACGCGTTTCGACTCCGAATAGCCGCACCGATGAATCCCTTCGGAATCACGCTGCTCATGCTCACCTCGTTTGGCGGGTTCGCCTACCTCGCGGCGCGCAAGCTCGCAATCCTTCGGTATCTGCAGCCGGAGACGCGGTGGGATCGACCGGCCGCACGGCTCAAATCCGTACTCATGAATGGATTCCTGCAATGCCGCATGGTTCGCCGGGAGTGGAAGCCGGGTCTCATGCACGCCGTTATCTTCCTGGGCTTCATGTCGCTGCTCTTGCGCAAGGTTCAATTGATTGCGATCGGCTATGACGAATCGGTCACCTTGCCGGGTGTCGCGGGCGCGCTGTTCGCATGGTTCAAGGATGGCGTCGAGGTCGCGGTCCTTGGGGCGTGCGTGTATGCGCTTTGCCGCCGGCTCGTGTGGAAGGCGAAGCGTCTCGAGAAGAATCGCGAGGCGCTGCTGATCCTCTCGCTGATCATCGCGATCATGATCACCGACTTCGGCTTCGATGGCTTTCGCTTTGCCCTTTATTCGGGCAGCGCGCCCGAATTGGCGCGCGAGCAAAATTTCGCGTTCGTCGGCGGCACGCTCGGTACGGCATTGTCGAGCCTGGCGCCGTCAACGCTCATGTCCGGCTATCACGCCTTCTATTGGACGCAGCTCGTCGTCGTATTTGTCTTTCTCGTGATCCTTCCGGCAGGCGAGCACTTACACATCGTCACGGCGCTGCCGACGCTTTTTTTTCGGCGCGGCCGATCCGCCAATGTGGTGCCTGGAGTCGATCTCGAAAAGGCGATGAGCGAAGACGCGGCGGCGGAGATGCATATCGGCGCGCGTTGCGCGAGCGATCTGACGTGGAAGGATGGACTCGACGCCTTCACCTGCACGGAATGCGGTCGCTGCAAAGACGCCTGCCCGACATTTTTAACCGGCAAGCCGTTGGCACTCAAATGGGTCAACGACGCAGTCAAGCGTCACTTGTTGGAGCAGCGCACGGCACTTAGGACGAGCGAGGCCCATGAATCCTCGCCGCCGCTTGTTCCCGGCGTGATCAGCGAGGACGCGTTATGGGCGTGCACGACGTGCGGCTATTGCGAGGCGGCTTGCCCGATCGAGCTCGAGCATCTGCCGAAGTTCTATCGCCTGCGCCAACACCGCGTCATGATGGACGGGGAATTCCCGCACGAGCTGCGCGCGATCTTCAACGCCTATGAAGTGCAGAGCAATCCTTGGGGCCTTCCGGCCGACACCCGCGGCAACTGGGCGCTCGCGGCCGGCGTCCCGGTATTGCGCGACGCGGAGTCCGCGCGAGAGCTCGATTACTTGTTCTATGTGGGCTCGGCAGAATCGTTCGACGCCCGTGCGCAAAAGATTGCCGTGGCGTTTGTCCGCGTTCTGCAGGCTGCGGGCATCAAATTCGCGATTCTCGGTGCGCGCGAATCCTCGACGGGCGAGTGCGTCCGCCGCGTCGGCAACGAGATGCTGTTCCAACAATTGGCGGGCACGTTGATCGCGACGTTCACCGAATTCGGCGTCACGCGCATTGTCACGTGCGATCCTCATGCGTACAACACACTCAAAAACGAATATCCGGCATTTGGCGGCCACTACGAAGTTCTGCATCACACGCAGTTGATCGCGCGGCTCGTTGCCGACGGGCGCATCCAGTTGCGCCGCGAGCTCGAACGCGTCATCTACCATGACCCGTGTTACCTCGGACGTCACAACGGCGAATTCGAGGCGCCGCGTGCGATCATCGGCGCTCTCACGCAAGACGCTCCGCTGGAATTCGACCTGCATCGCGAAAAGGCAATGTGCTGCGGCGCCGGCGGCGGTCGAATGTGGATGGACGAGACGATCGGAACGCGCATCAACGTTCTGCGCGTCGAACAGGCGTTGCCGAAGACGCCAGCAATTATCGCGACGGCGTGCCCTTATTGCATGGTGATGATGTCCGACGGCACCAAGGCCTTGGAGCAAGACTCGCAAATCGAAATACGAGATATCGCCGAGCTCGTGGCGGACGCGATGGTCGACACGAGCAGATGAGATGATGCATTGGATTCTTACGCGTATTTTTGCCCGCGTGGCTCTGGCGGCATCTTTGCTGGGAACGGGTGCGGCGTCGGCTCAGGAAGCCAAGGCGGTTCCGCTCTTGCAGGATCACAAGTGCTACATCTGCCATTCCAACGACGAAGCGAAAGCAGGTCCTGCATACATTGACGTGGCCGCAAAATATCGCGGAAATCCGAAGGCGATGTCGATCGTCGCAGCGACCGTGAGAAATGGCGCGCACGGCGGCGGCCCATGGCACATGCCTCCGCACCCGGAAATTTCTCAAGCGGATGCGCGGATCATTGCCCGCTATATTCTTTCTTTAAGGTAGACGTCAATGGATATCCGATGACCACCGCACTGATACCCCGAGCGAGAAATCGGCGCGCCCATCTGCCGCCGGTCGAGGAACCTCCTCTGGAACACGAGCCTCCGCCGCAATCGCCACCCGACAACGAGCCGCCCGAGCCACCGGTCGAAGAGCCACCGGAAGAACGTCGAGGAAAGGCTGACGCATCGCGGTCATCGGGAGACTTTACACTGAAAATATTGCCGTCACGACGCAGGCATCGACCGCTTCGCACGTGAGGTCTCCAGTGGATCGGCTCCGGGAGCTGCTCCCGTACACTTGACGCACCCTGTCGAGTTGGCGCAACGTGGACGGTTGTCGGGGCACATGGCGATCACCCTTTCGATATTCTTGATTCCAGGTCTCCCGGAAATGCGATCTCCATAATATATTTCGCGCATGCAAGCTACCCACAGTTGGGCCACGCCAATACCAACGATGCCGAGGTCCAAGCGCGAATTGTCATTGGCGCTGATCAGGACCGTCATTATCGTTGCCCTCGTCGGTGCGGCCGCATGGTTTCTCGCGATTGCCTACGCGCCACAATGGTTTGCGCCGCGCTCCCCGTTACAAGCGTTGAGCTGTCCGCCCTTGGCTCCGCTGGATCGCGAAACGGTCGTATCGCCCGAAGCTTGTAGCATGAGCGCCCAAGCCAAGACACCCGACGGCAATGGCCCTGTACTTGTTAACAAGACGGGACCGCGACCGCCGAACGCGAAACCGCAAGAACATCGAATGAGCGTGAAGAAGCAGCCGGCCTACGCCTTGGTGCGGAGCGCCGTTACACCGAATCGCTCGAGACCGGCTGAACCAGCGAAGCGCAAGGGATACAGCGCGAGTCAGGCCAAACCAAAATCTTCGAGTCGTGCGCCAACGCTGGCCCAATCCACCATTCACCCCTCGCCGTTCGGTGACATGCACGGGCAATAGGATCGGTCGAGGATGACCGCGTCTGGGCGAGCGGTTGATCGCGATACCTTCCAACGCGACGCGGGTTCCAACTTTAGTCGAAAGGTCGATTTCTGGCGACGCGACATTTGCTCCTCCGCAAAACGCGGTCAAGCCGCTCCGGGGTCGCTCTAGCGTGGAACACGTTCGTACCCTCTTGCTGTGAAGTCGTTCTGATAAACAGCGCCGTTTCCCGCATATACTCCGTCCGCACGACTTCAGGGAGGAATAACGGATGAACACATTCTGCAATATCGTTGTCTCGACGAGTATTGTCGCCCTTGCCGGCTGCGCCGGTATGAGCCCTTCGACCGGCAAGCCCGAGCTGATTATTGTAGGAGGTGATGCGAAAGTTGCAGTGGAGAACGGCAACTTCGTGCTGGGCGCCCCCGGCAACGACGTGGTTACGATCATCGATATCGGCACCGATCCTCTTGCGCCGAAGATTATCGCGAACCTGCCCCTGATGAACTCCATCTTCGGACCGCCGACCAATCTCGCGATCACGCCGGACGAAAGCCTGGCGCTGGTCGCAAATTCAATGGACTGGCAGAAGGACGGACAGGGATGGAAGTCGGTACCCGATACCAAGCTCTACGTCATCGACCTGACGTCGAGTCCACCCGCGCTCATCGAAACGATCGCGGTCGGAAAGCAGCCTTCCGGCATGTCGATCAATCGCACCGGCACTCTCGCGCTGATTGCTAACCGCGCGGACAATTCGATCAGCGTGCTTCGAATCTCGGGCAAGAAAGTGCAGTTGATCGACACGGTTCAAATCGGCGAGCAAGTCGCTCACGTCGCGTTCGCGCCGGATGGGAAACGCGCGCTCGCAGCGAAGTTTCCGACGCACAAGGTTGCCGTGCTCGATGTGAGCGGTGAAAAGGTCACCTACAACAAGCAGGACATCCCCGTCGGCCTGTGGCCCTACAACCTCGATATCACGCCGGACGGCAAGCTGGCGCTGACCGCCGACAACGGCGCCGGCGGCAGGTCCGATGGCAATGTCGACACGGTGAGCGTCATCGATCTCGAAGCAAATCCGCCTCGCGTGATCGACAAGATCGTCGTAAGCGAAGCGCCCGAGGGGTTCGTGATCAGCCCGACGGGAAAGCTCGCAGCGGCGATGCTGTTGAATGGCAACGATGCGCCCAGGAACGCGTCGTTTTACACCCGCAACGGCAAGGTCGTTGCACTCAAGATCGACGGAAAGAAGGTGACGCGCACGAACGAAGTCGAAGTTCGGGGCTTGCCCGAGGGTGCGGTGTTCAGCAGCGATGGAAACTACCTTTACGTCGGCAACTATATCGACCGCGACATTACGATTTTACGCGTCGATGGCGATCAGCTCGTGAACACCGGAAAGTCGCTGCAGCTGCCGACGCAGCCCGCGTCGATGCGCGGCCGGGCTCATTGAATCTGGCAGAAGGCATCTTTCAAAGCGCCACGGTAACGCGCAGGTAAGTGGCGGGAATCGATGTTGCATCCTTGTGCGAGCTTTTGTTGTGGCTTTGGAACAGATCTTCGAGCTCGCTCTGAAGGTTATCCGATCGCCCATTTTTTTCCGCGGCCTCAAACGCATTCATCGTCGGTCCATAGAACTTCCTGAACGCGGCAACGAGATCTCGCGGCGGGCTGGGAAAGTTGAACGTGTAGGTGTCTCTCACGAAAGATATCTTTTCTTCTTTCGCGCCCGCACCGACAAAGCGCTCGATCACGTTTTTCTCGACGCCCCAGGTCATTGGGCTCACGAATCCCTCCGGCGGAGGGGGCGAGTAGGAAGAGCTGATTTTCAGGATCTGCGCCACGAGAGTCGGGTCGTTCGGAATCCAGTTCCCCATGACGATCCGGCCGCCGGGTTTCGTTACGCGGACCATCTCCTTGGCGACATCAAACGGCCTCGGCGCAAACATCGCGCCAAAGATGCTCACGACGAGATCGAATGTCCGTTCCTGCAGCGCGTTGAGATTGGAGGCATCGCCCTCCTGAAACTTGCAGTTCGCGAGACCGAATTCCTGCGCGCGCCTGTTCCCGGCGGCAACCAGGTTGCTCGCGATATCGACGCCCAGAACTTCAGCTCCGCGTTTTGCCGCGGGTATTGCCGTCGTTCCGTCGCCGCATCCAAGGTCCAAAACCTTGAGCCCTTTTGTGATTCCAAGTCCATTGACGAGTGTCTCTCCGCTCTCTCTCATGGACTCCGCGATACGCGTAAAGTCGCCCTTTTCCCAAAGTTCCTTGTTCGGGTTCATGAAGCGCTCCTGGTGGGTTTCGTTTATGACCGGCAAATAATTTTACGCTGCGACGCAAGACAGTCTATTGGTCGGATGTGTTAGCGGAACTTCACCGAAAAGCCGTGCGCGTTTCAATTGTTTCAGGATCGCTGTTCAGGCCTTCGGTTTCCCGGATGACCCCCTCGCCGAGACGGCGTGGCTCCAGGCGCAAGCCGATCGTTACGGCTATTCCCACGGCATCGTCGCGTTCGCGGACCTGACCCATCGCGACGTCGACGCGACGCTCCGCGACATTGCGAATACCACAACGTGCTTGGCATCCGCGTGCCGCTCAACTTCGACGACGCGCCGTTTCGCCGAATGGCGCCACGGGCGACTACCTGCGTGATCCGCTCTGGCGCGCCGGCGATGCGAAATTATCGGCATACGACTGTCGTTCGATCTCCAGATCTATGCGAGCAGCTCGCGAAGCGTGCCTGCCTCATCAAGCAACGATCTCGGCTTTCAGACGCTCGACGATTTAACTTCGGCGTGCCGCCGGCACCATGCTGGTGAACCACGGGTTGAAGTCGAAACCCGGTAGTCCCGACTCGGCAACCGTTGGCACATCGCCGAACTGCGACAAGCGCGCGGGAGGTGCCCACATTTCTTTTGCCGCTTACGGGCCCGCGCAAGGCCGGGCAGCAGCTTGGATATCAGATCAGCGAGCCGTGGCAACGTGCGGACGAGACGGCCTGCGGACCCCCCATCCTGCCTTGCTATTGGCGCTGCGGGGTCGAATCGCGAGGTGGCTGATAAAAGTTTTGCCGGCGCGGCGATGCTGATTGGCGCGTATCACGCGTCGCGTCGACCTTCTCCTTTGGGGCGTCCTGAGGTCGCGACCGCCACGGAATGATCATGGCTTGTTCGCCGAGATTGTGTCCCCCGTTGAAATACGCGTACGAATCGCCGGTGAACGGATTCATGCTGCTGTCGCCGCCGCGCCCTCCTCCAGCACTGACGCCGGCGGAAAGGCACGCCACAGCGGCGGCGGTCACGAAGCGCATGGGTAATTTACGGTCGAGCATCATGACGAAATTCCTCCGCTTCGTTTGACCGCCATCGGATTCGGCTTCTGATCAGTCACACGCGAAAGAGACTTGCGCCTCCGGCCAAGGTTGCCTGCAGCAGCGCATCCCACGACGGCGAGGGAAATCGCGGGCAGAAAGATTCTCATGCCCGCAAATTCGGCAAAGACATCGTGGCTCTCGGCATCAACCTTGGGTGTCCGCCTTCTTCGATCCGGGAGCTTCCGGCGACTTTTGATCGGGTAAGGCTCGCTCCATCGCGCGACTCGGCGGATGCTTCGCGGCGTGCTCGCCTTCTTCCGTCGATTTTTCCGCAGGCGTCGCGCGATCCATCGTTGCCGTCGGCGGATGTTTGTCGGAAGTGTTTTGTTCGGACTGCGATGGGCTCGTTTGATCGGGCTTACTACCCGGATTCACGGCGGATTCCTCGTGTGTCTGATCCGCACGCCCCTGTATCGTCGGATCGGGAGCGTTCTTACTGGGACTTACAGCCGACGCGGGAAATGCACAAGCAAATGCTGCTGTTGCGATCACTGCTGCGATATGTGCGCTCTTCATCACTACCTCCATCTCTCTCAGAGTGCAAAGCACGAATCGTCGAGCATCAAGGACCCGGCGATTTGATCCGTTAAACAAGGTAAATTTGCCCGGATCAGATCTGGAGCGCTATCGGCGGCGATCCCGTCACCAAGTAGGCCGAGAACGCAATTGTACGGACGACACGCTGCGCTACCCAGCCTCCCGCTGGGGCCGCCCGGTAATCGCTATAACGAGGCAATCACCAGCAGCGCGATCGCAATGAGCGCTATGACCAGGCCGCCGGTGGTCGCGTGACCTTGCCGGATCGGAGTTCTCGGTAGTGGCTCGAGTTCGAGCGTCGTGGCCTTCGCGCGCGGCCAGTGGCGAAAGTGGAAGCTCATATCCCCTCCCTTCCCTTACGGCAACGGAATGTTGGATCCGTCGTTCGCGACACCATGCGCGCGTATCAGACCGACGTCAACCTATCCGCAGTTGACGTCAAAAAGGGGCTCTCGGAAACACCGCCACCACCTGTCGCCGTCGCAACTCCGCGCCGATCGCCTTGCCCGCAGCCTCGAGCTTCCGCAGAGCGTCGGTACTGCGCGCGTCCATGGTGGTCGTCGAGGTCTCATTCGTGCCGGCCAATGCTCGCGCGAGAAACGCCGCGGCGACGCCCAGCTGCTCGCACGATGTGCTCGCCAAATGATTCGGGTCATTGGCGAGTCGGACAGCCTGCCGGCAGCCGCGCGCGATCACGTCCTTGGGACTGCTCGCTTTTCGACCCATCGCACTCCAGTCGAAAGTAAAGGCGGTAAAAAGCCCCCGTGCGAGAATGGGGGCCAAGTCCCCTAACTGCGCGCATCGGGCGTAACGATCACGCTGGCAGGAACCGCAGTCGGAGTTCGCGGGTATACGGATACGGCGACCACCACCCACGGCGCGACGTTCGTTAACGTCAGTAATCGGCGCACGCGAATTCTTGCGCAATTCGCAATCGCTTTGAAGTCGAAGTTTTCCGACAGAATTTTGATGACACGTTCGCTACGTGCATCCTGTCGGCCGTCGCAGGGACCTTCGTTAAGTCAGCTTACGCGCGGCTCAAGCGCTCTTCGATTTTTTCTGAGAGCGGACTGCCTGCGCCGCGGCGTTCAATTCCACGGCAGCGCGAATGAGCGCCCTCAACGCCTCTTCGTTGATCTCATCGCCCTGATGAAAATCGATCGCACGCCTCGTGTTGCCTTCGAGGCTGGCGTTGAAGAGACGTGAAGGGTCGTCCAGCGACGCGCCCTTGGCGAAGGTCATCTTCACGACCTCCTTGTACGTCTCACCGGTGCAAATGATTCCGGCGTGCGACCATACCGGAACCCCTCGCCATTTCCACTCCTCGACCACTTCCGGGTCGGCCTGCTTGATGAGCATTCGGATGCGAGCGAGCGTCTCGCCGCGCCAATCACTCAGTTCCTTGATTCTCGCATCGATCAGCTGACGGGGAGAATCGTCTCCTTTTCCTTTCATGGCGGTGGTCGCTTTCTTCACTCTACCCGCGCCAAGACCTGCTCGAGGTTCGCAAAGAGCTTCTGCCATCCGTACTTCGCGCCCTGATAGGCCTGCTGCTGATCCCGCCGGAAGCCCGACTGCTCCATGCGCAAGTGCGTGCCCGTGCCGGTAGGGATGAGAGTCCAGGTGACGACACTCTCGAGACCATAGGCCGCCCACGTATAAGACAGCGTTTTGTTGGGCTCCACTGCCAGGACCTGGCAGTCGACTGTGCCCCAGTCTGCGCGAAGATTGAAACGGTGGTCCACGACCGGCTTGAAGTCGTTTTTCATGAGCCACTCGTCGAGCAGGTGGGGTTGCGTGAGTGCGCGCCAGATTTTTTCCGGCGGAAAAGGTATTTCCCGTTCGACAACGACAGAGAGCGTTTCGGTCGCGGTATTGGTCATTGGTCCATCCTTTTGAGCAGATCCTCGAGTTGATTGAACCGGCTTTGCCAGAAGCCGGTCATTTGGCTTGTCCAGTCGATGAGCGGGGCCAAGGCGCCGAGTTGCGCGCTGTAGTGCGTCTGGCGACCTTCGTGGCGGTCGCGCACGAGCCCGGCCCGCTTCAGGACGCCAAGATGCTTCGAGACAGCTGGTTGTGAGACGCCGGCGCGAGCCGTCAGTGCGCCGACCGTCCGCTCGCCTTCGCGGCACAATCGCTCGAAGATGGCGCGCCGAGTCGGATCGGCAAGCGTTCTGAAGAGCAGGTCGTGAGTGTTCGGCATTTACAATCGATAACCGACTGGCTATTGATCCTTAATATAACCATGGAGATATGGATGAGTCAAGCGCGCATGCGCGAAATCTTCCGACGTAGCGCTGTCTCGTCGCGCGAGCTCGCGCGCATATCCTGGATTGCGCGGGTGGTCTGTGCGGTGGATCGCGTGCGAAATGATTTGAGGAAGATCTGCGTACCAGAACGGAACCTCTCGCTTACGATTCGGTCGGTAACTTTTGCAGCGCGGACTGCACAAATTACCTGCACCTTGGTGAAGGTATGTCATGCAGGATTCGCGGCGCTGCTGAGGGCCGAGAGGTCTTTGCAGAATTCAGAAGTGGATGTTTTTAGGGCAAGCCGACGCTGTCGCGGCTTTATTTTCGGCAGCACGTTGTACTGAAGGAGTGAATTATGGAACGTGAACCAATCACCGGAGTCAAGGTGCAACAGACAATCACTCCCGGAACGCTACGCACCCCAGGGGGCAATGAGTTTTGCCCGTAGGTCATCGCAGGGGACGGAACGGTGCTGACCTATCACCCCGAAGGCTGGTACAGCGCCGAGGACGATCTCGCCAACGCGAGAATCACCGAGCGTTCGGCCGAAGCCCTTGGACTCGCACTCAGGCAACCGCTGCGCGCCGTCGCCGGCGGAGCGAGGCAGGCCATCGGACAGTCGGATTTCCCAGGCGGCGGGCAACAACAGGGCAGCCAAGGATTCGAGCGTGGCAGCGGCATGTTGTTACGCGGCAACGTGCGTTCGACGTGGCAAGGCAGCGGTAACTACTGAAACGTCGGCGTAAGACCTTTTTAATAGCCGCGCATCCCAAGGTGTGCGGCTTTATCAAGGAGGCAATCTCAAATCGTCACGCCTTCGAGATCGGCCATCAGCTCCTTCATCTCGGCGCCGCCGGCCATCATGTCGAGAACTTCTTCTCTCGTGACGTTGGTCTTCATGAACGTTCCAAGTGATTTACCGCGGTTCAATAACGTAAAGCTGTCGCCGACGGGGTACGCGTGATTGACGTTGTGGGTGATGAAGATCACCGAGATGCCTTTTGCGCGTGCCCGATTGATCAATTTCAGCACGCTGACGCTTTGCTTCACACCGAGCGCCGCGGTCGGCTCGTCCAGGATCAGCACGCGCGCGCCGAAATAGATCGCGCGTGCGATCGCCAGGCACTGCCGTTCGCCACCGCTCATCGTGCCGACGACCTGGCTCGCGTCGCGCACGCGAATGCCCATTTCTTCAAGCTTCGCGACCGCGGTGCGACCGGCGAGCGCGTGATCCATCACCTGGAAGGTCCCCAGCATTCGGCGCCGCGGTTCACGACCCATGAAGAAATTGCGCGCAACGCTCATCAATGGCACCAGCGCAAGGTCCTGGTAAACGGTCGCAATGCCGAGATCGAGCGCTTCCCGCGGGGATTTGAAATTCACCGGACGGCTATCGACAAGATATTCACCCGTGTCCGGCGGATGCACGCCCGCCAACGTCTTGATGAGCGTACTCTTGCCCGCCCCATTGTCGCCGAGAAGGCAATGCACTTCGCCGCGCCTCAAGCGCAGCGTCACGCCGTTGAGCGCGATCACCGGCCCGAAGTACTTGCTGATGGTTTCGAGTTGCAGGATGTAATCGCTGTTCATTGAAAAATTCATCGACGACCGAGCGCGACGCGTTTGCGGATGTAGGTATTGAACAGCACGGCGGCGAGTAGCATCGCGCCCAAGAAAACGCGGTACCAGTTGTTGTCGATGCTCGTGTAGCCGATACCGATCTGCACCATGCCGAAGATCAGCGCGCCGATCGACGCGCCGACGACCGAGCCGTACCCGCCGCTCAATAGACAGCCGCCGATCACGGCGGCAATGATCGCCTCGAATTCCTTCTGAAGACCGCGGTCGGCGGCGGCCGATCCAGCGTCCGCGACCTGCAGCACGGCGAACAGTGCAGCGCACAGCGCAGTGACGACGAACAGACTGATCTTCACGCGGGCCACGGGTACACCGGTGTTCTTTGCCGCGTTGGCGTCGCCCCCGACCGCCAGTATCCAATTGCCCCGCCGCGTGCGTGCCAGTACGAACCCGCCGATCGCCGTCAACAGAATCCACCAGACGATCACTTTCGGAACGCCTATCGCAAGCGCGCCGCCGCCGTCACGAGCGGCAATCCATCCCCAATGCGCCATCGTGTTGAAGAGGCCCGAGAGCACATGGCCGGAGAACAGCGTCGAGAACAGAAAGTCACTGTTCACGAGATCGCGTAGCGAGACACCCTCGTTGTTGCTGATGATCGTCTTGCCGGTGAGCATCGTAGACAGCGCGAGACTCAATCCCCGCAGGATGAAGTAGAACGCCAGCGTCACGATGAAGCTCGGCAGGCCCGTCCTGACGACGAGGTAGCCGTTGGTCGCGCCGAGGGCCGCGCAGAGCGCAAACGTGAATAGGCATGCGACCCACAGCGGCCACCCGAAGTACAACGCCGGAATCGCCAGCATCATGCCGGCGAAGCCGATCATCGAGCCGATCGACAAATCGAACTCGCCTCCGATCATCAACAGCGCCGCGCCCACCGAGATGATGCCGAGGAACGCCGCCACGGTCGCCCAGTTCACGATGCCTTCCGCGCTGAACATACCGGAGTCGCCGGCCGCCAGCAGGAAGACAACGAACACGAGCACCGCGCCCGAGATCGAGCCGAACTCCGGACGCGACAGGAACCGCCCCAGCGCGCCGATCTCGCGCACGCGCTCGTCGGCAGGCGGCGCTGTGGCCGGCGTTCGCGGAGCGGACGCCGAGAGATCGGGGCCGGTCATCGCGGCCTCAAAGCATCAGCGATATTGGCCCGCGTACTTCTCCACCTTCGCGATGTTCTCTTTGGTCACGAATCCCGGTCCCGAAGAAATGTGTCGCGGACCATAGTTGGGCGTGAGCCCATAGTCGTCGAAGCGCTTTTTTGTCTTCGGGTTGGCTTTCACCGCATCGGCGACCTTCTTGAGATCGCTGGTCTTCATTTCCTTCATCGTGGCGAGCACGGCCACGGGAATGTAGCCCTGCAGATACGGCTGCTGGTCGATCGCGAACTGCACCGTGCCGGCCTTGATGCCCCTGCTGATGTCGTCGGACAGATCGAACGTCGCCATCCACAGCTTGCCGGCCTGTCCGGATTTCTCGAGCGCCTTGATCGTCGGACTGGCGGACGTCGGTCCGAGCGTCAGCACGCCGTTGGTGCCGGGATTCTGTCGGAGGTAAGCGGCGACTTTCGACTCGATCGTCGTCGGGTCATCACCTGCATCGAGGGTCGATTTCTTGTAATCGGCGCCGATTGCTTCCGCGAACCCGCGGCAGCGCTCGAAGCTCGCGGGATTGGTTGCGTAATGATTGACGCAGAGGAAGCTCTTCACGCCGGCGGCCTTGGCGCGCTCGCCGGCGCCGTGGCCGGCCGCGTACTCCGGCTGGCCGACGTGCATGATGGCCCCGAGTTTTTCGCTTTGCTCGGGCGTGCCCGAATTGATGGTGATCAACGGAATCTTCTTCGCGGTGACCTTGCCGATTGCGCCCTGCAGCACGTTGAAATCGGCGATGGTCACGATCACGCCGTCGTACCCCGCAGCAGCAGCCTGCTCGATCAGCCGCGCCATGTCCGCAAGATCGCCGGACGGCGGATTCCGGTAGTCGACCGTCACGCCATAATCCTCACCGGCCTGCTTGATCGAATTCTTGATTGTGTTCCACCACGCGTCCGAATCGGGTGCGTGACTGATCAGCACATACCTGCCGGCGGCGTCCACCGAGCCCGTCGTCCCTAGCGCGATCAGGACCAGGATCGCACGTGCAAATCGCCTGGGCGAAAACGTCATGATTTCCTCCTAAGGGTCTTGTCGTGGATGGTCCACCGACGCGGCTCGCGTTCGCACCGATGGCAATGGGCAGTCCAGAGGCCGCTGAGGAGAATTCTACTTCGCGCTTAAAGGAGCACCTAATAAGCTCGTAGCCCACCGCCACGGCTCGCGGCGCCTCTAGTGCAGTGACGGACGAGCGCTTGACGCGCACTTGCACGGCGCCAACAATGCGCCGTCCCAATCATTCAATCGAACCCGACATGTCGCTCACCACGCCGGCCGCCCGCCGCGATCTCGCGTTCCACGTGCATCCATCGACCAACCTGCGCCTGGTACAGGACGAAGGTCCGCTCGTTATCGCGCGCGGCGAAGGCGTTTACGTCTACGACGACGAAGGACGCCGTTATCTCGAAGCGATGTCGGGCCTCTGGTGCGCGTCGCTCGGCTTTTCCGAACGGCGTCTCGCGGAAGCCGCGTACCGGCAGATGCGCGAGCTCCCGTTCTATCACAGCTTCGGAGGCAAGGTTCCGGCGATCTCGACCGAGTTGGCCGAGCGATTGATCCGAATCGCGCCCGCGAACATGGGTAGGGTGTTGTTCGCGAACTCGGGCTCCGAGGCCAATGACACTGCCGTGAAAATCGCGTGGTACGTGAACAACGCCGTGGGTCGCGCCGAAAAGAAGAAGATCATCGCCCGCCAGCGCGCGTACCACGGCGTGACCGTCGCGACAGCGAGCCTCACCGGCCTCGCGTTCGCGCAGTCCGACTTCGATCTTCCAATCGCGCGCATTCTTCACGCGGACGCGCCTTACCATTATCGCGGCGCGAAGCCCAGCGAATCGGAGGAAGCGTTTGCAGCACGGCTCGCCGCCAACCTCGAGCAACTGATTCTACGCGAGGGGCCCGACACCGTCGCCGCATTTTTCGCCGAGCCCATCATGGGTGCGGGTGGCGTCATCGTGCCGCCCGCGACGTATTTCGATCGCATTCAGCCGCTCCTTCGCAAATACGACATCCTGTTCGTCGTCGATGAAGTGATCTGCGGCTTCGGTCGAACGGGCAATCTGTTCGGCACGCAAACGTTCGACTTGAAGCCCGACATCATCACCTTGGCGAAGGCGTTGTCGGCCGGTTATCTGCCGATCTCGGCAACGCTGCTGTCGAATCCTCTGTACGAAACTCTTCTTGCGCAAAGCGACAAGCTCGGCATTTTCGGCCACGGTTACACGTACTCGTCGCATCCGGTGCCGGCAGCCGTCGCGCTGGAGACGCTGAAGATCTACGAGGAACGCGACATCGTCGCGGAGGTTCGCCGCGTCGCTCCCCGCATGCAGGCGGGATTGCGAAGCTACGGCGATCATCCGCTCGTCGGAGAAGCGCGCGGTATCGGCCTCATCGGTGCGATCGAGATCGTTCGCGACAAACAGACGAAGCAAAGCTTCGAACCGAAGGCCGGCGTCGCCGCGTTCCTCGTTCGCCGCGCGCAGCAGCACGGCGTGATCCTGCGCAACATGCCGGGCGACATCGTCGCGTTCTGCCCGCCGCTCATCGTCAGCGAAGGCGAGATCGACGAGATGTTCGCGGGATTTACGAAGGCGCTTGACGACACTTGGAAGATGGTCAGGGAGAAGGGGCTCGTTTAGCCGAACGGCATCAACGGCGACCGCCATGTCCAGCCCGATCGTGCGCTTCGCGCGCGTCAGCAAGACCTACGACGGAGTCGCGCGCGTCGTCGATGGTCTCGATCTCGACATCGAGCGCGGTGAGTTCCTGACATTGTTGGGGCCTTCAGGCTCGGGCAAGACGACGACTCTGATGATGCTGGCGGGCTTCGAGACGCCCACCGAGGGCGAGATTCTCCTCGAAGGCAAGCCGCTGTCGAATCTGCCGCCGCACCGGCGCGCGATCGGCATGGTGTTCCAGAACTATGCGCTGTTCCCCCACATGAGCGTCGCCGACAACATCGCGTTTCCGCTGTCGGTTCGTGGTATGCCGACGGACGAGATCGCGCGACGCGTCGAGCGCGCGCTCGACATGGTGCAGCTCGTCGGCTTCGGCTCGCGGCGGCCCGCGCAGCTGTCGGGCGGTCAGCAGCAGCGCATCGCGGTGGCCCGCGCGCTCGTCTTCGAGCCCAAGCTCGTGCTCATGGACGAGCCGCTCGGCGCGCTCGACAAGCAGCTCCGCGAACAGATGCAGCTCGAGGTGCGGCGGCTGCACCAGCGCCTTGGTGTCACGATGATCTACGTCACGCATGACCAGCACGAGGCGCTGACAATGTCGGACCGCATCGCGGTGTTCCATCGCGGGCGCGTGCAACAGCTCGATCGGCCGGAACGGATCTACGAGGAGCCGGTCAATGCGTTCGTCGCGCGCTTCATCGGTGAGAACAACCGACTGGACGGTCGGATCGAAGGCGTCGACGGGATTCGCTGCACGGTGCGCATCGAGGGCCACGCGCTGGTGGAAGGCTCGCTCGCAGCGCCGCTCGCGGCGGGGACGCCCGTGACGATGTCGCTGCGGCCGGAGAGAGTGCAAATCAGCGATGCCGCCCCTACAATCGAGCCCGGTCGCCATTGCCGGCTCATGGGAACGCTCCGCGAAGTGATTTACCTGGGTGATCACGTTCGCGCGCGCGTCGTGGTCCCCAGCAACGACGATTTCACGGTCAAGCGCCCTATCGATGAAGCGCCGCGACTGCCGACGATCGGCGCCGCGGTCGAGCTCGCGTGGGCGCCGGAGCACTGCCGTGCCTTCGCGCGTGAAGGTGCGGACATTACAACGTAGTCAGAGGAGAACGAGAATGCAAGCCAAGTCATGGAAGATCGGTGCGCTGGCGGTATTCGGCGCAGCGCTGGCCGGGTCCGCCGCTGCGCGCGATCTCACCGTCGTTTCGTGGGGCGGCGCGTATCAGGACGCGCAGCGCGACGTCTACTTCAAGCCTTTCATGGAGACGACGAAGATCAAGATGGCCGAGGAGAGTTGGGACGGCGGCGTCGGAACGTTGCGCGCGAAAGTCCAGGGTGGCAACAATAATTGGGACGTCGTGCAGGTCGAATCAGAAGAGTTGCTGCTCGGCTGCGAAGAGGGCCTGTACGAGAAGCTCGATTGGGCCAAGCTCGGCGGCAAGGACAAGTACATGTCCGACGCGGTCAACGATTGCGGCGTGGGCGCAATCGTCTACAGCTTCATTTTCGCGTACGACGGCGACAAGATCAAAGGCGACGCGCCGAAATCTTGGGCCGATTTCTGGAACGTGCAGAAGTGGCCGGGCAAGCGTGCACTGCGCAAAGGACCGAAGACGACGCTCGAGATCGCGCTGATGGCCGACGGCGTAGCGCCACAGGACGTCTACAAAACGCTTGCAACGGATGCGGGCGTCGAGCGTGCGTTTAAGAAGCTCGACCAGCTGAAGTCCAATCTCGTCTGGTGGGAGAAAGGGTCGCAACCGCCGCAGCTTCTCGCTTCCGGCGAAGTCGCGATGACCGACGCCTATAACGGCCGCATCGCCGCCGCGAACGAGAAGGACAAGAAAAATTTCAAGATCGTCTGGACCAACAATCTCTACACGATCGATTCGTGGGTGATCATGAAGGGCAGCCCGAACAAGGCGGACGCGGAGAAATATTTGATGTTCGTCAACGATCCCAATCACCAGAAGGACCTGCCGCCGAAGATTCCGTACGGCGTGACGGCGAAGGCGTCCACCGCGCTGATCGACAAGAACGTGCTGCCGAACCTCGCCACGGCACCGCAGAACATGGCGAGCGCGCTGTACCTGAACGACAAGTTCTGGCTGGAGAATCTCGACAAGCTGAATCAGCGGTTCAACGCCTGGGTTGCGAAGTAGCTTGCGGCTCATCAGGGGCGCGCGCGGCGCTCCGTCGGAGCTTCGCCGCGCGCTCATCCGCAGTGGGCGGCGCGGGCAACTGCATGCGGCAGTGCTCGTGCTTCCGCTGTTCGTGTTCCTGCTCGCGAGTTTCATCGTGCCGATCGGTGCGATGCTCGCGCGCGGCGTTTTCGACAGCGACGTCGCGCGGATCCTGCCGCGCGTATCCGCCGAGCTCGAGCGCTGGGACGGACGCGATCTCCCTTCCGACGACGCGTTCGCGGCGATGGTCGCCGACCTTCGCGCGGCACGTGACGCGGGCACGCTCGCGAGCGCCGCGACGCGATTGAATTACGATGTCGCCGGGTTCCGCACGCTGCTCTTCACGACCGGCCGGCGCCTGTCGAACGAGTCGATCGAGCGGCCCCGCCAGGCGCTGCTCGACATCGACCCGAAGTGGAGTGAACGCGAGACATGGGCCGCGATCCGTCGTGCCGGCGGGCCCATTACCGATTTCTATCTTTTGGCGGCGCTCGACCTCCGTCGCGACGCGGCGGGTGCCATTACTGCGGCCGCTCCCGAGCAATCGGTATTCCGCAACGTCCTCGCGCGCACGCTGTGGATTTCCGCGGTCGTCACGCTTGCGTGCTTGCTGCTCGGCTATCCGGTTGCGTTCTACATCGCACGCCAGCCGCCGCAGCGCGCGGCGCTGCTGCTCTTTCTCGTGCTGCTGCCGTTCTGGACGTCGCTGCTCGTGCGCACGGTGGCGTGGGTTGTGCTGTTGCAGCGCGAGGGCGTGCTCAATAATCTGCTGATGTCGCTTGGCATCGTCACCGAGCCGGTGCGAATGATCTTCAACCGCTTCGCCGTGTACGTCGCGATGGTTCACGTGCTGTTGCCGTTCATGGTGCTCCCGCTGTACGCGGTGATGAAAGGCATTTCGCCTTCATACCAACGCGCAGCCGCATCGCTCGGCGCACCACCGTTCACTGCATTCCGGCGCATCTACCTGCCGCAGACGCTGCCCGGCATCGGCGCCGGCTGCCTGATCGTGTTCATCCAGGCGCTCGGTTATTACATCACGCCGGCGCTCGTCGGCGGCGCCGATGATCAGATGATCAGTTACTTCATCGCGTTCTACGCGAGCCGGACGGTCAACTGGGGGATGGCGGCAGCGCTGTCGATCATGCTGCTTGCCGCGACGCTTGCGCTGTACGCGGTGTACAACCGCACGATCGGTCTCGACAAGATGCGGATGGCGTGAACGTGAGGAAAGCCGCGTGAAAGAACGCCACCTCACGGCCGGCCAGCGGATTTCGGGTGTCGCGCTCACGGTCCTCACTGCACTCGTGCTTGTGTTTCTCGTCGCGCCGATCGTGACCATCGTGCCGCTGTCGTTCTCCTCCGGATCGTTCTTCCACTATCCGCTTCCGGGATTCAGCCTGCGCTGGTACGACGATTTTTTCACGTCTGCGTTCTGGTTGCCGTCGCTTCGGAACAGCCTCCTGGTCGGCACGTCGGCCACCTTTCTTGCGACGGTCCTCGGCACGCTCGCGGCAGTGGGACTGTGGCGT
>DASXPO010000045.1:0-10181 GCA_036493535.1 Casimicrobiaceae bacterium | reverse complement strand
AGCCGAACGACAGTTCGCTCACTTTGAGGCCGGAACGTCCGAGCCTGCGGTAATTCATCGTGAATATTCGGCTTTGGCGATGTCTTCGGAGGAAGACGCGGAAGGCTAGAATCGCGGCACTGATTGTAACCGGAAGGACATCCGCATGCCTCGTCGCCGTGCAGCACGCCGGGTCACGAAAAAGCCGCTCGACGTTGAAGCGCTGTGGGCGATCAAACGCGTGGGTGCGCCGACGTTGGCGCCGGACGGGCGCTACGCCTGCGCGCCGGTGACTTCGTACGACATGGAAAAGAACGAAGGGATCACCGAGCTCTGGCTTTTTCCCACCGGACTTGGCGCGAAGCCTGCGTTCACCGCGGCGCGCCGACTGACGGCGGGCGACAAGGACAGCGATCCGCGCTGGTCGCCGGACGGCAAATGGATAGCATTCACTGCGAAGC
Organism: Casimicrobiaceae bacterium; assembly: GCA_036493535.1. GTDB lineage: Bacteria > Pseudomonadota > Gammaproteobacteria > Burkholderiales > Casimicrobiaceae > VBCG01. The sequence goes on along the minus strand of DASXPO010000045.1, from coordinate 9,741 downwards.
GCAAGGATGACAGCGAGCCTCAGATCTATTTGATCGCGCCCGACGGCGGCGAGGCCACGCGGCTCACGAGCATTGCGACCGGGGCACTGGCGCTCAAATGGTTTCCCGACGGCAAACGGATCGCCTTCGTTTCGTGGGTATGGCCGGATCTCGCGACTGAAGCGGCGCAAAAAAAACGGATGAAGGCGCGCAAGGACGCCAAGGTGAAGGCGCATTTGACCGAGCGTGCTGAATATCGCTTCTGGGATCACTGGCTGACCGACGGACGCGAGCCCCATATCCTGATATGCGACATCGCGAACGGGCAGACGCGCGACGTTCTAGCGGGCACCGGTATCGCGCTGCAGCCCTGGGAGCCCACGATCGACCAGTACGACATCGCGCCCGATGGCCGGGAGATTGCGCTGACCATCGATCCGAACGCCGAGCCGGGCATGATGAATCGCTGCGACATCGCGGTTGTCAATCTCGTGTCGCGGAAGGTGAAAAACCTGTCGTCGACGAGCGGCCTGTCCGACGAGCATCCGCGCTACTCGCCCGACGGCCGCTATCTCGCGTGGCACGGCTATGACACGGCGCGCGCCTTCAACGATCAGGGGCATTTGCGGCTCTACGACCGCCGCATGTCACGCTTGCAGCGCCTGGCGCCGCGGTTCGACCGCTCGACGCATCACATCGATTGGACCGCCGACTCGCGTTCGCTGCTGTTTCTTGCCGACGATCGTGGCCGCGTCGGCTTATGGCGGTTGCCCCTCGATGCGCCGCTGCCGACGGAAATCGTCAAAGGCGGATCGATTGCCGGCTTTGCGCGCTCGACGGATGGCAACGTGCTTGCCTATACCCGCGGCAGCGCACTCAATCCGCCGGCACTTTTTGCGTCGCGCGGCGATGGCAGCAGCGAGCGAGTGATCGAAACATTGAATCGCGCATTGCTCTCGCGGCACACGCTCGGGACGGTGCGCGAGTTCACATTCAAGGGATGGAACGGCGAGCCGGTGCAGATGTTCGTGACCTATCCGCCGAATTTCGATCCGGCGCGCAAATGGCCGTTGATGCACTCGATTCACGGTGGTCCGCACGCCGCGCATCAGGACGGCTGGCATTTCCGTTGGAACGCACAGGTGTTCGCTGCGCAGGGTTATGTCGTGCCGCAAGTGAACTATCACGGCTCGGCCGGCTTCGGCCAGCGGTTTCTCGAAACGATCACGAAGCGCTACGGCGAAAAGGAGCTCGCCGATATCGAAGCGGGAACCGATTATTTACTGCGGCAGGGGTACATCGATCGCGAGCGACTTACGGCGACGGGCGGCAGCTACGGCGGTTACATGGTCGCGTTCATGAACGGTCACGTTCGGCGGTACAAGGCGTACGTCTGTCACGCCGGCTGTTACGACTGGGTGAGCATGATGGCGACCGACGGTTATCGGTTTTTTGCCAAGGAGCTTGGGGCGTTCCACTGGGACGATCCGGCGCGCGTGATGCGCCAGTCGCCGCATCACTACGTCAAGGATGCGCGCACGCCGACGCTCGTCATCCACGGCGAGCTCGATTATCGCGTGCCCGCGACGCAGGCGTTGCAGTACTACAACTCGCTCAAGGCTAAGGGTGTCGCAGCGCGGCTCGTCTACTTCGCCGACGAAAACCACTGGATCCTGAAGCCGCAGAACTCGCGGCTCTGGTACACCGAGTTCTTCGCGTGGCTTGCAAAGTACGCGGGCAAAGCGAAGAGGAAAGCGGACGCATCGCGGCTGCGGAGTAAAACCTAGCGCGGCGATCCGGTGCGGCGAAGCTGCGCCTCGGCGATCTCCTGGCATCCGACGCAGCGTTTCGCGGCCGGATACGCCGAGAGCCGCGCATGGGGAATTCCCCTGCCGCAGTCGACGCATTCACCGTAAGTCCCTGCGGCAAGGCGACCGAGCGCGGTCTCGACGTCCGTCAGAATCGCCAGCACACGAGACACCGACGCGATGTCCATTGCCGCCATCGCGTCTGCGGCGGCCCAATCGTCGGTGTCTTCCATGCGATTGCGCAAGCCGACGAGCCGCGGATCGTCCTGGTTGTTGAGTTGCTTCGCGATCTCGGCGCGAAGCTCGTCCCGCCGCGCGTTGAGCTTGGCTTCGAGCGCTGCCTTTTCGGCGGCGGTCAGCGGGACGTCGGTCGTTCCTTTTGCCATTGTCGATTACGCCGTTGCGGATACCGCGTGGGGCTTGAATTGGCGTCGGCGACCCATAGATTGCGAGTGCACCCGCCGGCGGATACTCCTCCGGGGAGGTCCCGGCGTGCAACTATTTTGACAGACAGGAGAGCGAAAATGGCCCATTTGCAGGTTTACGACCCGTTCGCGGACGCGGGGTTCGACGAGTTGTTCCGCGGCTTCTTTCGGCCGGTGAGAAACGACAAGACGGCCGCACCCGCGCCCGTGCGCATCGACGTCGCCGAAACGGACAACGCCTACACGGTTCAAGCCGAGATCCCGGGCGTCGGGAAAGAAGACATCCACGTCGCGATCGAAGGCAATCAAGTGACGATCTCGGCTGAAGTGAAGCGCGAAAGGGAAGCGAAGGAAGGCGAGCGCGTTCTGCGCACCGAGCGTTACTACGGCAGCGTCTATCGCAGTTTCACGCTGCCGACGGAGCTCGACGAAGCGACGAGCGAAGCGAAGTACGACAACGGCGTTCTCTGGCTGACGCTTGCCAAGAAGCCGGCGATTGCAGGTCGCAAGCTGACGGTCCAGTAATTTACCGCGGTTCGTCCGTGCCGCTCGCGAGGATCCCTGCGGTCTTCGCGAGCGCTGCTCGTGCGCCCCTAGCGTAGCCGTTTGGCCGTGTATTCCTCTTCGATATTGTCGCGAAAGTAGCTCCACGGCGACGAAGCGCCCGAAAACCGACGCCATACTTCCGATGGCACGCCGAGGTATTCGTACGTTCCGGATGTGAGCTCGATGATGAGCTTGCGCCCGCGCTCGTCGTATCCGGCGGCGCGCAAACTACCTCCATTGAGACGCTGCATGTCCATGATGCCTCCTCGCCAGATGTTGGCCTTCACGCTTGCGGCGTCGCTGTCTTCGCTGCCGCGGGAAGCCGGCATTCGCGCGAGCGACGGCCTTGGGTGTCGACGAGAGCCGCACGATTGCGCGGCTAGGGAGTATTGACCTTCGCGTCGGGCCGGTCAATGAACTTTTTGCGCCGGCTCAACGCGACGACGAGCCTCCCATTGTGGCGCCGCGCATCCCGCCCGCAACGGTCTCGCCTGTTACGATTGAGACCGGTTCATCGTCCGGTCGATCCCTCGTGCTGCGATCTCGTTGGGCTATCTCGATAGCCGCCGTCGCGCTTGCCCCGTTCCTGCTCGCGCGGGCCGCGGCCGGCGCCGATCCGGCAAAGGTGCTCCATGTCGCATTTTCGATCGCGGAGACGAGCTTCGATCCGGCGTTCGCCACCGACGCCGCGTCCGATGCCGTCATCGGCAGCATCTTCGACGCGATGCTCGACTACGATTATCTCGCCCGGCCGGTCAAACTCGTCCCGCGCGCGCTCGAAGCGATGCCGACGGTCGAGGAGGCCGGACGAATCTATATTTGTCGTGTGCGCAAAGGCATCTTCTTCACGCCTGATCCGGTGTTCAAAGGCAAGCCACGTGAGCTGATCGCCGCGGATTTCGTCTACTCGTTCAAGCGCGTGCTCGATCCCGCGGTCAGGGCGGGCTGGTTGTGGCTGCTCGAAGGCAAGCTCGAAGGCGGCGACGAGGCGCGCGAGCACGCGCTCAAGAGCGGCAAATTCGACTATGACGCACCGTTATCCGGCTTGACCGTCGTCGACCGCTACACGCTCAAGATCACGCTGAAAAAACCCGACCTGCGCTTTCCCTACGTGCTCGCGGTTCAGAACATGGGTGCGATGGCGCGTGAAGTCGTCGAAGCCTACGGCAACGACGTCGGCGCGCATCCGGTCGGCACGGGACCTTACACGCTCGGCGAATATCGTCGCAGCGCGCGCATCGTGCTCAATGTGAATCCCAATTTTCGCGTCGTGACGTACGTTCCCGCCGGCCCGATCCCTCCGGCGTCGCAACCGGTGGCCGAGGAGTTGAAGGGCCGCGACCTGCCGCTCGCCGGTCGCGTCGAAATCGCCATCATGGAAGAAGGACAATCGCGCTGGCTCGGATTTCTGAACCGCGAGATCGATTTTCTCGACATCCTTCCGATCGACTTCACCGAGCAAGCGCTCGACAACGGCACGCTGAAACCGGCCCTGGCGGCGCAAGGAATCGCGCACGACGTGCTGTTGCGGCCGAATACCTGGTGGACGTACTTCAACATGAAGGACGCGCTCATCGGCGGCTACACGCCCGAGAAGATCGCGCTGCGGCGCGCGATTGCCATGGCGTACAACGTCGATGAGTTGATCCGAGTGCTGCTCAAAGGACGTGCGACCAAGGCGAACGGAATCATTCCGCCCGATATCGCCGGGCACGACCCGAATCTCAAAACGCAGGCGCAGCTGTACGACCCGGCGGCGGCGCGTGCGCTGCTCGATCGCTTCGGTTACAAGGATCGCGACGGCGACGGTTATCGCGAGCTGCCCGACGGCAAGCCGCTCGTGCTCGAACGCTGGTCAACGCCCGATTCGCGTGGACGCCAAGGCGATGAGCTGTGGAAGAAGAACATGGATGCCATTGGTCTGCGCACGACGTTCCGGCAAGACAAGGTCCCTGAATTGCGGAAAATGGCGCGGCTGGGGAAAATCCCGATGCGCACGGACGGTTGGAACGCCGACTACCCGGATGCCGAGAATTTCATGCAGCTCCTCTATGGGCCGAACGCCGGCCAGGAAAACAATGCGCAGTTCGATCTGCCCGAATTCAATCGGCTGTTCGAGCAGGCGCGTGCGCTGCCCGATTCAGCCGAACGCACGGCGCTCTTCGATCGGATGACGGACCTCGTGATCGCGTATGCGCCGATGCGGTTTACCTACCACTTGCTCGAGGACAGCGTGCGGCACAAATGGGTGAAGACCTACGTGCCTCATCCGATCCGCTCGGAATGGTGGCAGTACATCGACATCGACGTGGCCGCACGCAATTCGCGTTAGTTTTCGCTAGCGCACGCTGAACGGTGCCGAGTAGGGTCGTCCGAACGCGATGCCGCCTGCCACCGTTTGCACCGGCTTCAAGAACACCTTGCCATTGCGCTTGTTGTTCCGCGTGTCGACGAATTCAACGGGACCTTCCACGATCTCCAGCATTGTGACGTCGCCGGGCGCTCCAACCTGCAGCGTGCCGAGCTTCGGCAACTTGTCGATTGCCCGTCCCGCGTTGATCGTTGCCATCGAAACGACGTCGTCGAGCGAGAAACCCATGTTCAGGAACTTGCTCATCACCCAGGTGAGATAGGGCATGCCGGGCGTATTGCCCGAGAACACGTGCATATCCGACGAAATCGTGTCGGGTGGCGCGCCTTGCGCGATCGCCGCCTCCGCGATCGTGTAATCGAAGCTGCCGCCGCCGTGGCCGACGTCGAAATGAACGCCACGCTTTTTCGCGTCGAGCGCCGCCGGAAGCAACTTGCCGTTGTCGACGATATTGGTGAATTTTCCCGCAAGGTTCGGTGCACCCGAATAGCAATGCGTGAGGATGTCGCGCGGCCGCAAGAGCTCGAGAATCCGTGACATCAGCTCGACGGACTCGACGCCGCCGATGTGACACATCACCTTGGCGTTGGGGACGCCGGACAACTCGCACGCGCGAATCGCGCGCTTCAGCGGCTCGAGTCCGTGCTGCGCGATCACGTTCTCGGACATGCGTACCTTGACGCCCAGCACGATGTCGGCATTTTCGGCCACGGTGCGCGCGGCGATCTCCGGTATCGCGAAGTCGATGTTGTAGAGCTCGGCAACCGGAAAGCCGGTGAGCCCCATGTTCGCGATGTGCACGAAACCGTAGAGCCGCGTGCGCGTCGAGCCGACGATGAAGCGCCGAAACGCCGCGAAGTTATTGGCGCCCGCATCGCCGGCGGAGACGGCGGTGGTCGTCCCCTGGAACGGCGCGAGCTCGTCGGCGGGAATTCCGATTGCGGAGCCGTAGGGAAACGTGTGGCAATGGAGATCGACGAGTCCCGGCGTCACCAATTTGCCGGACGCATTCAACACTTTGAGCGCACGCTCCGCCGGGATGTCGGCCTGGACCGCCTCGACGACGCCGTTCCGGATGCCGATATCGCGCACGCCGCGCAGACGTTGACTCGAGTCGAGCACGTCGCCGCCCTTGATCAGCAGGTCGAACTTGTCATTCGGGCTCATGGCCGCGTGAACGGCGGCCGGCAACGAAAGCGCCGCTGCGCCGGCGCCAAGACTCCATACGAAACGACGACGATCGACGATATGCACCATTTCTCCTCCCTGATCGTTATGAGCGCGTCGCGCATCCTGCGCGCGACATACGACGCGGGTCAAGGCTCGACTTTGGTCGAATGCCCCGGGACCGATTTGCCGACCGCCGGCGTTGTCGGCATATTGGACGCTTTGACGGTGAGCGAGAAATCATGGCCACGGACGATGCAAAGCTTCATGCCGAGACGCGAATCGCCCAGGGGATGGGCCGGGTCGCGAAGCCGTACCGCGACATCGTCGCGCCGATTCACGTCGCGACGACCTACGAGCGCGGCGGCGACGGCGAATACCCCGGCGGCCGCATTTATTCGCGAGCCGACAACCCGAGCTACGACGCGGTCGAGGCGCTGATTGCTTCGTTGGAGGGCGCAACGGCTGCGATGGTCTTTGCCTCGGGGCAAGCCGCGGCCGCCGCAGTTTTTCAGGCGCTCGCGCCGGGCCAGTGCGCGCTCGTGCCCAAACGGATGTATTGGGCGCTTCGCAAATGGTTCATGGAATTTGGCACAACGTGGGGCGTGGAGATCGATCTCTATGAAAACGATTCGATCGATGATCTTGCGCAAAGGGCGCGTATGCGCCGCCCGCGCTTGATCTGGATCGAGACGCCCGCGAATCCGACGTGGGAGATTACCGACGTTGCGGCCGCGAGCGACATCGCACGCGAAGTCGGCGGGATCGTCGCCGTCGATTCCACGGCCGCGACGCCGCTGTTGACGCGTCCGCTCGAGCTCGGCGCTCACATCGTGATGCATTCCGCGACCAAATATCTGAACGGGCACTCCGACGTCATCGCCGGCGCGCTCGCTACGGCCAAGGACGACGAATGGTGGCAGCGCATCCGCTACATTCGCGGCAGTGGTGGCGCCGTGCTGGGGCCGTTCGAATCGTGGCTGTTGCTGCGCGGGATGCGGACGCTGCACGTGCGCGTGGCAGCGAGTTGTGCGAATGCGCAGGCGATTGCGGCGCGACTCGAGCGCCACCCGGCGTTGTCGCACGTGCTCTATCCCGGATTGAGCAGCCATCCGGGACATCGGGTTGCCGCGCGACAAATGCGCGGCGGCTACGGCGGCATGCTGTCGATTCGATTGCGGGAGGGCGAAGCGGCGGCGAAAGCGTTCGTCGCGAGGCTCCGCGTGTTCAAGCGCGCGACGTCGCTCGGATCGGTGGAAAGCTTGGCCGAGCACCGCGCCAGCGTCGAAGGACCGGGAACGCTGTGCCCAGCCGATCTTGTGCGCCTGTCGATCGGCATCGAATATGTCGACGACCTGATCGCCGACCTCCAGCAGGCCTTCGCAAAATAGGCTGCGCGGCTCAATTACTCTGTCATGCCCTCGCTCGCCCTCGTTGTACCTCCCCTATTCCTTCTTGGGCGGAATCTCGTAGGCCTTGCAGATGCCCTTCATCGTGATCCGCTCGCGCTGGAACAAGAATTCGAGCCCGGTCCCGCGCAGATCGAACAACCCGTTCGTATAGCGAAGTCCGGTGGCCGCCGTCACCTGATAAAGAATGACGCGCGTGCCGTCGGGCATCAGGAGCCTCGCTTCGCCTTCCGCGAACCGAATGATGATCCGCTCGCCGCCGAAGTCGCAGTCGATCGTGTTCTTCGCGGCTTCGATTTCTTCCTTCGTCGGGCCGCTGCTCTGGCACGCGGCCAGGGCGATGACGGCCAACAGCGGCAAGCGTTGCAGGAGATTCATGGGCCCGTGTCGTGAAGCGCCTTCCGGCGCGAGCATAGCACTCACGCCACGCGCGCGAGCGATACCGACGAGGCGCGCAGCGATGGTTGATGAAACCGGATCGACGGCGGGTACGAGAGAACTTCGGTCATCGCGCCCTCGGTGACTGCGCGCTGCATTTGCCGCCATGCGTGCCCACGGAGCAAATCGGCATGGAACGCGACGAATGCGTTGCGGATTTTGGGATCGGTCAGCAGGAACGTCTCAAACTCCTGCGGAAAGATATCGTGCGGTCCCGCCGTGTACCAGACGTCGCTCGACATTTCGTCCCAATCGGGCGGTGGCGGCGGAATGTCGCGGAAATTGCAGTCGCTCAAGTAGTCGATCTCGTCGTAATCGTAGAACACCACGCGGCCATAGCGGGTCACGCCGAAATTCTTGAACAGCAGATCGCCCGGAAAGATGTTGACGGCGGCAAGCTCGCGCAGCGCATCGCCGTAGTCGCGCATCGCGCGAATGCGCGCGGCGTCGTCGGCGTTCGTCAGAAAAAGATTGAGCGGCATCAACCGCCGCTCGATGTAGAGATGGCGGACGATCACTCGCGGGCCGTCGTATTCGATCTGCGAGGGTGCAACCGCGTGGAGCTCGGCCAGCAGCTCCGGTGTGAATCGGTCGAGCGGAAACGCGACGTCCGAATATTCGAGGATGTCGGTCATTCGTCCGGCGCGGTCGTGATGCTTGACGAGCGCGTATTTCTGCTTGACTCGGGCGCTGTCGGTGTCCTTCGATGCCGCGATCCGATCGCGAATCACCTTGAACACGTACGGATAAGAGGGCAGCGTGAAGACCGTCATCACGAGTCCCTTGATGCCCGGCGCGACGATAAAGCGGTCGGTCGAGTGCTTGAGATGATGAAGGAAGCCGCGGAAGAACAGCGATTTGCCATGTTTCTGCAACCCGACCATCGTGTAGAGTTCCGCCGCGGTCCGGTCCGGCACGACCTCGCGCAAGAACGACACGTACGCGGAGGGCACTTCCATGTCGACGAGAAAATACGCGCGATTTGCCGAGAACAACAGCGCAAGCTCCATCGGGTCCGTCAACAGAGCATCGATGATCAGGTGGCCGTCCGCGTCGTGTTTGATCGCGACGGCGAACGAATAGCTGGCGCTGCCGTTGACGAGCCGCCCGACCGCATACGCGGTCTGGTTGCGAAAGAACAGCGACGATAGAACCTGGATTTGAATGTTGGCTTCTGCGATGAACGGCCGGGGAAGACGCCGACGCATCGCCGCGAGGACGTGACGAAGATCGCGGCGAAAATTCGCGAAGCGGCGCTCGAGCGCGAGATCGAGCGTCAGGTCGACCAGCGCTTGCCGAATACCGTCGCGCTGCGGATAGTAGCTGCGATACGACGGCGCGTCGGCGTCGAGATACTCCGTCGACGCGGCCGGCCGGACAAACAGGAAGCGATTGTGGAAATAGCTGCGATGGAGAATCCTGCACGAGACCGTGTTGAAAAACGTCTCGGCGCACTCGGGCTGACGATGGTCGATCAGAAGCCCGATGTAGTGCAGCTTGACGCGATCCCACAATGCGTCTGCGCCCGCTCCGACGAGGCCCGCAGACCGAAACTCGCGCTCGACGCGCTCGACGGTCTCCGCGCAACGGCGGTCATA
>DASXPO010000044.1:0-68014 GCA_036493535.1 Casimicrobiaceae bacterium | reverse complement strand
CAGTATCCGAGTGGATCGTAGAAGCACGGCCGGAGCTGCGCATTCTCGATCAAAAGGCATGGGACGCCGTGCGCACGCGAATGGGCTCACCTTTGCGTGCCGGCGGTCGGAAAGGACGCGGCGGGGTGCCAACGACGTTATTCGGCGGCATCCTGCGATGCGGAATCTGCGGTGGCGCCGTCGTGAAGATCAGCGCGCGCAATTATGGCTGCACCGCGGCGAGAGATCGCGGTCGTACGGTTTGCGAAGGCGTTGAGGCGCGAATAGTCGAAGTCGAACGCGTCTTGCTGGATTACCTACTCGGTCTTCTTTCTGACCCGGTAACGCTCTCGCACCTCGAACGCGAAGCCATTGCGCGCGAGGCGGAGCTTGCGCGCACCGCTGGCGCAAACGTCGCGAACGACCGCCGCCGCGCCTCTGAATTGCGCGCCGAGATTGCGCGCCTCACGGAGGCCATTGCGACCGTCGGCATCTCGCCGGCGCTTGCCGAAAGATTACGCGCTTCAGAATCTGCGCTAGACACTTTGGAACGTGCGCCAACGCGCGCAGGTGTCACATCGCTACCTGCGGCCATGCGAACACGCGTGCGCGCACTGGCGGACGGATTGGAGCGCGCGCTACGCGAAGAGACGCCCCGCGCTCGAGAAGCGTTGCGCGCCGCGTTCGGCGAGATACGGCTGGTCGCTGATGGCGAAGAATTGTTCGCCGAATTTGAAGACGCCGCCGAGCGGCTTCTTGTTGCAGTCGGCGGCGCGTCAATGGGTCGGGTTGCGGGGGCAGGATTTGAACCTGCGACCTTCGGGTTATGAGCCCGACGAGCTGCCAGACTGCTCCACCCCGCGAGAGGATGTCAATTATAGCCGATTGAGCTATTTCGGGTCAACGAAACTTGCCCAATCCAACCTTCGCGCGCCTCGCGACGAATTCTTCGACGCGCGCGAACGTTTCGGTTAGCATCGCCACCCTTGATGCGACTGGGAGGCCGTCATGGCGCGCACGTCCATGTGCTGTATTACTGCTGCCCTCATTCCTTTTGCAGTTTCTGCTGCGGCCGCCGACATCGGCCAAATCAAGACTTCCAAGGGATCGGTGACCGTCGAGCGCTCCGCGCAAACCTTGCCCGGCGCGGTCGGTACGCGACTCCAAGCGTCCGATGTGATTACGACAGGCACCGACGGCGCAGTCGGCATCACGATGAGCGATGATTCGCTGCTCTCCGCCGGCCCCAACAGCACGTTGGCGCTCGAACGCTTCGCGTTCGACTCGACGACCAATCAGGGGAAATTCGACGCATCGCTTCGCAAAGGTTCGCTCTCGGTGATCTCGGGTCGCATCGCGAAGCAATCGCCCGATGCGATGATCGTTCGCACACCAAACGCCATCCTCGGCGTACGCGGCACCGAATTCGTCGTCAGCGTCGATGAGTGATTTCGGCTTGCGACGCGCCGCATCGCTCGCGGCTGCGCTTTTCGCATTCACATTATTCGGTTGTGCGCAGCGTGGTACGGTCGTGCTGCTGCCTGAAAAAGATGGCAAGCCGACCGCCGTCGTCGTGAAGCAGAACGACAAGGAAACGGTGCTCGACAAACCCTATGCCGCCGTTCAGCAAACGCCGTTCGGATTGAAGCCTTACACGTCGACGCCCGAGGAAGTGCAAGCGAAGTTTGGCGTCGCGCTCGCTTCGCAGCCGCAGCGAGCCGTATCGTTCACGCTCTACTTCGTCGAAGGCAAGGACGAATTCACCGAGGAATCGAAGCGGGTCGTCGAGAGCGTATTCTCGGAGATCGTAAAGCGGCCGGTTCCGGACGTCATCGTCATCGGCCACACCGACGCGCTTGGCAGCGATCAAGTCAACGACACACTCGCGCGGCAACGCGCCGAATCGGTCCGCGCAGAATTGATCCGGCGCGGCGTCGCAGCCGAAAGCATCCAGGCGTCGGGCCGCGGAAAGCGCGAGCCGTTGGTGGCAGCGCCGACCGGTGTTGCCGAGCCGCGTAATCGCCGCGTCGAGATTTTCGTCCGTTAGCATCGTTGTCGCCTTTCGCCGCTCGGCGGATGAAATGGGCTGGCCGCAGCGGGTCTGCTAAATTGCGTGGCGATGAAATCCCGGCCCCGCCAGCGACCGCTTTCGGCGCACGACATGGAGGCGATCCTCGGCGTGACGAGTGCACTCGCCGCGCCGTTCGATTTGATGACGATGCTGGGCGAAGTGGTCGCTGCGGCGAAACAGGTGCTAGGGGCCGAGCGCGGATCGGTGTGGCTCTACGACGCGGTTGCCGACGAGCTCGTTCTCGAAGTGGCGACGGGCATCGCGCCGGTGCGCGTCGCATCGGGCGCCGGGCTCGTCGGTGCGTGCGCGCGCGAGCGGCAGATCATCAACGTGCCGGATTGCTACGCGGATCCGCGATTCGATTCGAGCGTCGACAAAGCCTCCGGCTACCAGACGCGTTGCATGCTCACGCTTCCGCTCGTCGATCACAAGGATGTGCTCGTGGGCGTGATGCAAGTGCTGAACAAGTCCGACGGCGTCTTCGACGGCGATGACGAGGCGCTCGCGACCGCATTGGCGGCACAGTGCGCGGTCGCGCTGCAACGGGTGCGCATGACCGCGGCGCTGATCGAGGGCGAGAAGATGCGCCAGGCGTTGGAGATGGCGCGCGAAGTGCAGATGAGCACGCTGCCCTCAGTCATGCCCAGGATTGCGTCGTATGACGTGTGCGGAACGTTCCGCTCCGCGGAGTTGACCGGCGGCGACACATTTGATTTGTCGTTGGTCGATCAGGGACTGCTGATCGTTTTGGGCGATGCAACCGGACACGGCATCGCCCCTGCGCTCTCAGTCACGCAAATGCACGCGATGCTCCGAATGGCATTTCGCCTGGGCGTCGATTTGCGGACGGCGTTCGTGGAAGTCAACAATCGACTCACCGAGATATTGCCGGACGACCGCTTCATCACTGCGTTCGTCGGCCTACTGGATCCGCAGACGCATCGGCTGCACTTCCATAGCGGCGGTCAAGCGCCGATCTTCTACTTCCGAGCCGCCGATGGCGTGTGCGAACGCTACAAGCCGACGAGCTTTCCGCTTGGCGCAATGCCGCTCACCGCATTGAAAGACGCCGTGACGATCGACATGCTACCGGGCGACATCCTGATGCTCCTCTCCGACGGCATCTACGAAAGCCGGAACCCGCGCGAAGAGGAATTCGGCGAAGCCCGCGTTCAAGCGCTCGTGCAGGCGCATCATGGCAAGTCGGCGGCCGAATGGTTGACAATACTCTTCGATTCGGTCGCGAAATTCACCGACGGAACGCCGCAAGAAGACGACATGACGGCGGTGGTCGTGAAACGTGAGGCGCTCGCATGACGTCTGCGGCATTCAAGCGCAGCTTCGATTCGATTCCCGAAATCTTCGCGTTGACCGCCGACACCTTTGCGCGTGAAGGGATTGACCCGCGCCTGCTGCCGACGGTCGATCTCGCACTGGAAGAACTGTTCACGAACATGGTGAAATACAGTACGACGACGACGGCGCCGGTGCAGGTGGAGATCGTGCCGATCGCCGAGGGCGTCGAGGTCACGTTGATCGATCGCGACGTCGAGCCGTTCGACGTCACGAAGGCGCCGGACGTCGATGTCTCGTTGCCCATCGACCAACGCGACCCGGGCGGGCTCGGGCTGCATCTGATTCGACGCATGCTGGATTCGATCGAATATGAATATACGAGGGAGAGCCGGCGAAGCCGGATCACGTTTCGGAAGATCCGTCCGGGAGCAGGCGCTTCCGGGCGCGTGACCAACAAAGGTGGAACGAATGCTAGCGATTGAATCGGGAACGAATGGGGTCGTGACGATCACCGGACGCCTGGATGCGTCCGAAGCGCCACGCGCGCAGAGCTTCTTCGATCGGGTCCAGGGAACGGTCACGCTCGACTGCTCGCACCTCGAGTACATTTCGAGCGCCGGCTTGGGTGTGTTGCTCAAGACCCAGAAACGGCTCCTCGGATCGGGCGGCAAGCTCCGGCTCACCGGCGTCAACAGCCATTTGAATGACATCCTCGGCTACTCGGGATTCGACCAGATTTTCGAAATCGAACGCGCCCGCTGATCGTCCCCCGTCCAACTTTTCGGCCCGCCGCGTGTAATTGTGGACGACGACGCCGATCGGGCGCTGGTTGAACGCTTCCGCAACGGTGATCGCGAGGCGTTTACCGACCTCGTGGTCCGCTACCAGCGGCCGATCTACAACGCCGCGTTTTGGGTGCTGCGAAGCGTCGAGGATGCGCAGGACGTCGCGCAAATCGTCTTCATGAGAGTGGCGGAGCGGCTGGACGAATACGATGGGCAACACAAGTTCTTCAGCTGGATTTATCGGATCGCAGTCAACGAGTCGCTCAATTTGCAGCGCCGCCACGGTCGCGAGGACGTGCTCGACGACGACGTCGACATCGCCGACGGCGACCATGCGAATCCGGAATCTCAACTCAGTCACGCACAGCTTTCACGCCGGATCCGGGGCGCAATGATGAGCCTGTCGACGAACGATCGCGTCGTGCTCTCGCTCCGCCATTTCTCGGAGTGCAGTTACGAGGAAATCGCGCAAGTCCTCGATCTTGACGAAAAAACGGTGAAATCGCGCCTGTTCGAGGCCCGCCACCGGCTGCGCGGCCTGCTTGCCGATCTGCATCAGCACTAGGATGAAACGACCCCCACGCTCGCTCCGCTCGCTGCCCCCGGTGGGGGCTGGTCAGTTCCTCGGGGCGGCCCTTCGGAACTGACATGAACGAGCGCGAACGTGCCCGTCTGATGGATGCGGTCCTCGACGGCGAAGCGACGCCGGCCGAGGTGCGCGAGCTCGACCGCCTGCTGGCGATCGATTCCGCGACACGCACGGAATTCGAGCAGCTCAAAAAGGTCTTCAAAGCGCTTCGCGAAATGCCCCAGGCATTCCCGCCCGAGGGCCTCGTCGCCGCCGTTTTGGCGAATATTCCGCAAAACTCGGTTCCGCACGGGCCTCGCGACCAACTATCATCGCAGTCACGTGTAATTGGGTCAGTCAGGATGGAAGCCCGGGGCACAAGCCCGGGAGAATCGGTCAAGGGTCCACCGGTTGATCAGCCGGCCCCCTTTCTCAGGGAGTGGAGCATGAACGAAAGCAACGGTTCTTCGCGCAGACGTAACGTCTGGGTCGGCAGCGGCATCGCCATTGCGGCGGCGCTCGTTGCGTTGGCTTATACGATCGACTTTCCGCCCGGCGCCCAAAACGCGGTCGGCACGATCGTCCCGGCGCAACGCTTCAAGGCCGCGCAGCCGGCGATCGACGACGTCAAGGCGGTTGGCCAGTCCGGATCGCGATCGGGACCGTTGCAAGCGGGCTCGGCCGCCAATGCGGCGACAAACAATGCGGTCGTGAGCGGAACGACGAACGCGGTCACGAACGGAACGACGAACGCCGTCGACAATGCCTCGACGAACGCGGTCGCGAATGGGACAACGAACGCGATCAATGCCGGCTCAACGAACGCGATCAATGCCGGTACGACGAATGCCGTGAACGCCGGCGCGACGAACGCGGTTAACAGCGCGTCGATGAACGCGGTCAGCAATGCGTCGACCAACGCCGTCGCGAATGGCACGGCCAACGCAGTCAATAACAGCGCGACGAACGCGGTCAGCAACGGTGTCACCAATGCCACTAACAATGCGGTCGCGAACGGCGTGACGAATGCGACCAACAACGCAATCAACGCGTCAAGCAACAACGCAATGAAACAATAACGGCGCTCAGGGAAAGCAGCACACAGCCGCCGGCCTCGCGCCGGCGGTTTGCTTTTGGGCGCCGATCCAGTAGGCTACGCGCGTTTCGAATAATGACTCGAGGGAGATCGGATGCGCGGCCGCGTTCTGTGCATTCTGCTGACACTATTGCCCGTCGCCCACGCTTGGGCGCAAACCTCTCTCGGACTCTCCTACGTCGAAACGAAGGACCTGCGGCTCATCTACTTCGACCAGCTCGGGTACCTCGCGCCGCACGCAGTCCGGACCTTCACGAACTCGCTCGAATGGCAAAGGCGCACGTTTGGCTGGGTGCCGTCCGAAGCGACGACCGTTCTGTTGGCCGACTTATCGGACTACGGTAACGCATCGACGTGGTCGGCGCCGCACAACACGGCGTTCTTCAGCATCGCACCCCTTTCGCACGCATTCGAGACGTACCCCGCAAGCGAGCGCATGTACTCGCTGATGAACCACGAGCTCGTCCATGTCGTTCAAGGCGATATCGCCAACGATGAAGACCGGCGCTGGCGGCGTTTTTTTCTCGGCAAGGTCTCGCCGCAGTCGCAGCATCCCGAGTCGCTGCTCTACAGCTACTTGACGGTGCCCCGTTTCACCACGCCGCGGTGGTATTCCGAAGGCGGCGCGGTGTTCATGGAAACCTGGATGGACGGCGGCCTCGGGCGTGCGCAAGGCGGATACGACGAGATGGTGTTTCGTGCGATGGTCCGGGATGACGCGCACTTCTACGATGCCCTCGGACTCGTGTCGCGCGGCGTCCAGGTCGATTTTCAGATTACGTCGAACGCCTATCTCTACGGCACGCGCTTCTTCACCTACCTCGCCTACACGTATTCGCCCGAAAAGGTTGTCGGGTGGATTCGCCGCGACGAGGACAGCGCGCGCTATTACGCAGACAACTTCCAACGTGTCTTCGGCCTTCCACTCGAACAGGCGTGGCAGGACTGGATCAAGTTCGAGCACGAATTTCAGCGCGGCAATTTGGCCGAGCTGCGCCGCCATCCGATCACGCCATACCGCACGTTGGCCGGTCATGCGATGGGCTCGATCTCGCGCATGTACTTCGACGAAAAGGCCGAGACGATCTACGCGGCGTTCCGTTATCCGGGCTTCGTCGAGCACGTCGGTGCGCTCAACACGCGCGATGGTACCGAACGGCGTCTCGCCGATATCAAACGTGCGATGCTCTATCGCGTTTCCTCGTTCGCCTACGACGGCCAAACCGGTACGGCGTTTTTTACGAACGACAATCTCGCGTACCGAGATTTGATGTCGGTGGACGTTCACACCGGCGAAGAGCGAATGCTGCTCAAGGACGCGCGCATCGGCGAGATCGCCTTCAATCCGATCGACCGCTCCTTGATGGGCGTCCGCCACGCGGACGGACTTGCTTCGCTGGTGCGCATTCCCTATCCGTACAGCGAATGGCAACTGATCTATACGTTCCCGTACGAGTCGGTGCCGTACGACCTCGACATCTCGGCCGATGGGCGCCTGCTATCGGCATCGATGAGCGAGGTCAGCACCGAGCAATATCTGCGCGTGTGGGAGCTCGACAAGATCCTGAAAGGCGACATCAAGCCGCTGTCGGAATTTCGCTTCGGACAATCGGTTCCGGAGAGCTTCGTGTTCTCCCGTGACGGACGCTACTTGTACGGCAGCAGCTACTACACCGGCGTGTCGAATATCTTCCGGTACGAAGTTGCGACGGGCGAAGTCGAGGCCGTATCGAATGCCGAGGTCGGATTCTTTCGACCGGTTCCGTTAGCAGATGGCCGCTTGGTGGTCCTCGCCTACACGGGCGCGGGATTCGTGCCCGCGATGATCGACCCGAAGTTATTGAAGGACGTGAGCGCGATCAAGTTTTTGGGGGCGGAGCTCGCCGAAAAGTATCCAATCGTCAAATCCTGGCAGGTGCCCTCGCCCACGACCGTCGATCCCGACAAGATCATCGTCGATAAGGGCGACTACAGGCCGCTCTCCAACGTTTCGCTGGAAAACGCATTTCCGGTGTTGCAGGGCTACAAGAACCAGGTCGGGGCGGGTTATCAGTTCAACTTCGAGGATCCGATCCGCTTCGCCAATTTCGGCGTCACCGCTGCGTACACGCCGGCAAAGAGCCTGGAGGGAAGCGAACGCGGCCACGTCGACATCACCGGCAACTACTTGGGACTGAAAGGCGAGTTGTCGTGGAATCGGTCCAACTTCTACGATCTGTTCGGCCCGACCATCCGCAGTCGGAAGGGCTACGCCGCCAAGCTCGCTTACGACTGGCTCGTGGTCTACGACGAGCCGCGCAAGCTGACGATCACGCCCGGATTCGAGTACTTCGACAAGATCGACACGCTGCCGACAGCGCAGAACGTCCAGACCACGTTCACCCGGTTGATGACCGGGAAGCTCGGCATCAACTACACCGATGTGCGGAGATCGCTCGGGGCGGTGGACGAAGAACAGGGTATCGCCGCCGGCGCGCAGCTCGACGTGAACGGCGTCGAAGGGAAGACGATTCCGCTCTTGCGCGGGAATGTCGACGTCGGCTTCGCACTGCCGATCGGACATTCGTCGATCTGGCTGCGCAGCGCCGCGGGCGTCGCGAGCGGCGACCGCGCCAATCCGGTCGCGAGCTTCTATTTCGGCGCGTTCGGCAACAATTACGTTGACGATGGCAACGTCAAGCGCTATCGCGAGTACTACGCTCTGCCGGGATTCGACATCGATCAATTGACCGCGCGGAGCTTCGTGCGTGAAATGGTCGAGTGGAACCTGCCGCCCATCGTATTTGAATCCGCCGGGTCACCCGGCTTCTATCTGAACTGGATCCGCCCTGCAGTCTTCGGCGCAGCGCTTTTTACCGATCCCGGGAAATCGACCAGCAAAAACTATGGCAGCATCGGCACCCAAGCCGACCTTCGTTTCAGCGTCCTCCACTGGTATGAGACGATGCTGTCGCTCGGCTTCGCGATCGGCTTGCAGGGCACGAAGCGCGTCGGCAGCGAATGGATGGTCTCGCTGAAAATCATGTAGCTGGGGGATCGCGTCACGAATGGCACACATCGTCGAGTCTGCGACCGTCGGGTTGTTGCCGGTGTTGACGCTGCTCGCGACGCTGCTCTATCTCGACAGCTACAAGCTCGTAAGGCTACGTGCCGTCATCACCGTTCTGGGATGCGGCGCCGCAATCGCAGGTTTTTGCTACGTCGTCAACGCCTATCTGCTCGCGCTTCTGGGCATGGATCTCGACGCGTTCAGCCGCTATGTGGGGCCCATAAGCGAGGAGTTGTTCAAGAGCCTGATCGTCGTCACGCTGATCCGCTTGCACCGGATCGGATTCCTGATCGATGCGGCGATTTTTGGCTTCGCCGTCGGCACCGGATTCGCGACCGTCGAAAACCTCTATTATCTCGAGCACGTTCGCGATGCCGGCATCGGAATCTGGCTCGTGCGCGGCTTCGGGACCGCGCTGATGCACGGCGGCTGCACGGCGATCTTCGCAATGATGAGCGTCGCGCTGCTCGAGCGCGCCCGCCATGGAGCGCTCGCGGCGCTGGTGCCGGGATTCGTCGTCGCAGTGCTGCTGCACTCGGCTTACAACCATATGTACGTCTCGCCGAAGTTCGCGACCGCAATCGTCATCGTCGTGCTGCCGCCGCTGTTGCTGCTCGTGTTTCAGCGCAGCGAGAAATCGGTGAGCGATTGGCTTGTCGAAGGCTTCGACGCCGATACGCAAATGCTCGAGGCGATCACCTCGGGTCGCTTCACCGAGTCGCCGGTCGGCCGCTATCTAGACTCGATCAAGCATCGGTTCACGGGCCCGATTGTCGCAGATCTTTTATGCTACGTTCGATTGCATACCGAGCTCGCGCTTCGCGCGAAAGGCCTGCTGTTGATGCGCGAGAATGGCTTCGAGATGGCGATCGACGACGAAACGCGCGCCAAGATTGCGGAGATGCGCTATCTGAAGGAAACCATCGGCAAGACCGGCGTGCTGGCCGTGCAGCCGATGCTCTACGGTTCGCACAAGGACATCTGGCAGCTCAGTTTGCTCGATGACGAATCCGACGCGGCGGAACGCAAACCCTCTCCGACGGACTAGAAATCCTTACATCGTCGAGATCCGTTCGACTACCGCTGTTCAACCGGAGATCACGGCCTCGATCTCGGCAAACGTCTGGGCGATGTCGTGCGTTTGTTGCGGCGGAATGCCGAGCTGACGTGCGATCTGCGTCACCGAGAAAATGCCGCAGACAGTTTTTTGAGACAGCGCATTGCGCTCGCCCGCTTCGACGGCCAGCGCGTGCTGACGACCCGCAAATTTGAGCGTCGCCACCAGGTCGCCGACGCGTGCGCGCTCGATATCGCGAATATCCAGGAGCTCGAGTCGCTCCGCCGTGGTCATGATGTCGCGCACGCTGACTTCGTGGTGGCGAATGCCACGTGATTGCGCAAATTGGATCGGCCGCTCGCCCAAAATATCGGTCGCGGTCAAGATGCCCAGAATGCCGCGGGCCTCGTCGACGACGAACAGCGCACGGACGCGGCGGCTGTGCATCGTTCGATTGGCCTCGTCGATCAACGCATCCGGCCCGACGGTCACTGCACCGGTCCGGCGCAAATCGGTCATCACCTCGATCGCCGGCGAATCGAGCCGCACGGGCGCCGCGTTCGGCAACGGCAGCGTATATCGATCGCCGGTCCACGTTTTCAAATGGCGTAGCGCCGTGTAAGGGCCGGTGGCAAGCGCGCGTGCCGCTTCCGCTTGCGGCTCCGTCGATTCATGGCTCGCCTGAAAAAACATCAATTGCAGAAAGTGATCCTTGGGGGTCGACCGATGCGCCGGCGCGCCCGCTGGTGCCGATGATGGCCCTAGAGGAGGCGCTGCGCGATTGTCGGGGGGTTCTTGGTCCATGCCTGCTCCGGAAATAGAACGGTCAGTCAATTCTATTCCAGTCGCAGTTCACGCCGGTACCGACTATTGCGGCCGAGTTCCTCTCCAACGCAGCACCAAGACCGTCAGATCGTCGGCCGGCTCGGCGCCCGCGGCGAATTGGGCGACGTCCTCACGGACGGCGTCGACGACGTTCTGGGGCGTCGCATGCGTCACGTCCATGCGCGACAAGCACGCTTCGAGCCGCGCACTTCCATATAAGTCCCCGGCCGGGTTTTGCGCATCGGTCACGCCGTCTGTCACGCAGCAGAGCAATTCGCCACGGTGCAACGTCCGGCTCGCTCCGCGATAGTCGAAATGATCGACCGCGCAAAGCGGTGGTCCGTCGCCGTCGTGGATCGTCGTGAGCGAACCGCCGTTCGGAGACAGCAGATACGGATTTTCGTGGCCCGCGTTGCAATAATCGAGCTCGCCGGTGTCGAGATCGAGAACCCCCGCAAATGCGGCGACGAACAACATATCCGAGTTGTCGCGCGACACTTCGAGGTTCGCGGCCGCCATCAGCGCGCCCAAATCGGCTTCGGGCGCGCGCAGCGTGACGCTCTTGTATAGCGCTTTGCTGACCGCCATGAAGATGCTCGCCGAAAGGCCCTTCCCGGCGACATCGCCGATCAAGAAGAACAAACGGCGTCCGTCGAGGCGAAAGAAATCGTACAGATCGCCGCCGACTTCACGCGCCGGCGTCATCGCGGCGGCAAGCTCGATTCGATCGTCGTCGCGAAGCAAATCGGCGCGCGGAAGCATGCCGACCTGAATCCGGTGCGCCGCCTCGAGCTCGCCGGCCATGCGCGCGGCCTGTTCGCGCGATGCCTGCACCGCCTGTTCGAGCAGCGCTTCCTGCCGCGTTGCTTCGCGGAACGTCATCACCAACAAGCCGCCCGACAGCGCGAGAAGCGCGAGCCCCGGCGTTGCTGCGTCGATCAACCAATGTTGCGTGCGAAAGAGGACGTATCCGACGATTGCGGGCACCGCGATGCTGCCCGCAGCCAGCAGGCCTGCGCGCCGCGGCGACCAACGCGGCGCGGCGAAGATCAGCAGCGCGCCGAGAACGAGCACGATCGCCAGTTCGGGGATGCGTGCCCATGTCGGACGAGTCAGCAGAGTTCCGTCGAGAAGATTTTCGATGAGTTGTGCTTGTACTTCGCTTCCTGCCATCGGCTCTCGAAGCGGCGTGTTCTGGAAATCAACGAGGCCGAGGCCGGTGACGTCGATCAGCACGACCTTGCGCCGGAAGCGTTCGTCATCGATCTTGCCGTCCAAAACGTCCACCGCCGATACGAAGCGCCGACCGTCGCTCCGCGAGAAATAAGGGCGCACCGCGCCGTCGCTTTCGACCTTCGCCCGCCACGCACCGACGGCGATTTCGTCGACGTCGCCCGCGCGCGTCTGCAACTGGATCGCGCCCGCACGCTGCGCGACCCGCAACAGCTCGATCGACATCGCGGGTGCGAGCGTCCCGTTGATATCGAACAACAGCGGAATGCGCCGCACGATGCCGTCGGTCGGCAACAACGAGATCAGTCCTCGTCCCGATGCGGCGCGATCGAGCTCGTCGAGGCTCGCAACGACCCCGCTGAACCGCGGCACGTCCTTGCGCTGGGTACCGGCAGGCCGGGGCGCGGCGTCGCGAACGAGAATCGGCGGCGCGCGCAGAATGCCGCTGCTGTGGTTCGTGCCAGCCAACGACAGCACGGTCGGCGTATGCGCAATCGCCCGGGACAGCTCCTCGTCGTTGTTCCGCAACGTCGATAGCCGTGCCGTGATGTCCACGTCGAGCTGCCGGATCTGATCGAGCAGATGCTCCGCGGAAAGCCGGTCGGGCTCCGGCATCAGGATGTCCACGCCGATCGCGGCGGGGCCCGCCTCCGCAACGACCCCGAGCAGGCGCGCAAGCGTCGTCCTGGGCCACGGCCATTGGCCGAATGCCGCGATGCTCGGATCGTCGATCGCAACGATGACCACGGGCAACGATTCGATCGCGCGCGGCGCCAGACGCTGATACGCGTCGAACCAGTTCGTTTGAAGCCGCAAAAGCCAGGGCGGCTGGAGCCACAGCAGGAACAAAATGCCCGCCAGTATCAGGACGCCCGTTTTTTGAATGACGCTGGAAGCGCCGCGGGCCGGTCCCGATACGGGTGATGGGATCACAAATCGATTTCCATGCCGTCGTAGGCAGCGCTGATGTGGAGACGCGCACCGGTGCGCGTGATTTCCTCGTAACGTCGGGTGTCGTTCAACACACGCTCGATCGCGTCGTCGGTCGACGCAGGCTCATGGTGGAACAAGCACAGGTGACGCGCGTTGGCGCGCTGGCATAGCTCGACGCCGATGATATTGCTCGAGTGGCCCCAGTCGGCCTTCACGGAAATCGCATCGGCGAGCGAGTACATCGCATCGAAGATGACGAGATCCGCGTCGCGAAAGAAACCGATGAACGCTTCGCCCGACTCAGGATCGGCGAGTTTGTGCTCCGAGTCCGTCGAGTAGACGATCACGCGGCCGCCGTTCTCGAAACGATAACCGAACGATTCTCCGCCATGATATTGGCGGATGAGCGTCACGGTCATTCCGGCGATATCGTAGCGTTGACCCGGCTCGAGCGTGACGAATTCGATCGTGGAATGAAACGCCGAGAAATCCACAGGAAACGACGGCGGCGATTGCTGTCGCCGTAGCGCATCCTCGAGCCGCGGGTGTCCGCCGTAGATGTAGAGCCGGTTTCCGGGAATGTACGCGGGGGCGAAAAAAGGCAGCCCCATGATGTGGTCCCAGTGCATGTGGGACATGAAGATGTGATAGGTCTGCGGCGATGATGCGCCGTGGCGCGCAAGGGCGGCTTCGCCGAACGCCCGCACGCCGCTGCCAAGATCGCAGAGCACATAGTGAGGCGCGCCGGTCTCGATTTCGACGCACGACGAATGTCCGCCGTACGTTCCGGCAACGGCGAAGTCGAGACCGTCCAGGAACGCGGCCGCCTGGCGATCGTCGGCGAAGGTTCGTCCGTTTGCGGCGCGCAATACGCTCATGAGCTTCGCACGTACTCCTGCCGCGGTGAGCGCGACAGGGAGCGAGCCGCGCGTTCCCCAGAACCGCGCGCGCTTCACGCCGGTCCGCCCGCCGGCGCAGCATCGTGGGCCGCGAGTGCGGCAGGCGACAACTGCTCGAGCGCTTCACGGACCGACGCAAAGACGCCGAGGATCAGATGGAAGCGACTGATCGCGATGATCTCGCGCACAACGGGCGACGGCGCGGCGATCGTGATCTTGCGCTGGCCGCCATTCATTTCCTTGGCGGCGAGCATCAACACGCGCAGCCCGACGCTGCTGATGTAATCGACGCGAGAAAAATCGATGACGACGGAGCCGTGCTCGCCGCGATTCTGCTCGAGCGCCCGCCAAAGCGCGGACTTGAAGTCCTCGGCGTTCGTATAGTCGATTCGACCGGCGGCCTCGGCCACGATCACGTCGGCAAAGCGGCGGGTAGACAACTCCATGGCCGGCTCCCTCAATGAACCCTCACGCTCGCGGCTCCGCCGCTTCGTTCCCCCAGAGGGGTCCTGATTCGCGCCTTCGGGCGGCCCTGGGGCGCGAATGGATGACTTATAGCGTGGACTGCTGCGCATTATAGGGCGGCTCAGCCGTAACGGCGTGGGCGCGCCCCGCCTTATAGAGTGGCGGTCTCGGCGGTCTTCGGCCGCCAGACGAGAAGCCGCGCCTCGATCTCGGTCACGGCGGCATCGAGCAACAACGCGAACAGGGTCAAGACCATGATGCCGGCGATCACCGTGTTGATGTCGAACACGCCTTCGGCCTGCAGAATCAAATAGCCGACACCGCGCGCCGACCCCAGATATTCGCCGACGACGGCGCCGACGAACGCCATCCCGACCGATGTGTGCAGGCTCGAGAACAGCCACGACGTCGCCGACGGCAGGTAGATATAGCGAAGCAATTGCCGCTTCGATGCGCCAAGCATTCGGGCATTCGCGAGCACGACCGGGCTCACCTCCTTGACGCCCTGATAGACGTTGAAGAAGACGATGAAAAACACGAGCGTGACGCCGAGCGCCACTTTCGATAGCACGCCCAACCCAAACCACACGGCGAAAATCGGCGCGAGGATGACGCGGGGCATCGCGTTGAACGCCGTGATATACGGCTCCGCGAGCGCGGATGCCGTTGGCGCGAGCGCGAGCCACAGGCCGACACCGAGCCCCAGCACGCTGCCGATGCAAAAAGCCAAAAGCGTCTCCCATAGCGTGATCGCGAGATGCGGATAGATCTTGCCGCTCGTGAACCATTCGATCACGACTTTCACCACCTGGAGCGGGCGCCCGAAAAAAAACGCGGTGTTCTTGGCGCTCGCATCGGAGATGAAGACCGGCTCGGTCATCAGATACCAGAACGCGAACAGCGCCGCGATCAGCAACGCTTGATACAGCGTGAGCTGAGCGCGCGACATGCGAAGCTCAGCGTTTCCCTTGCGCATAGCCTCTCAGCACTTCTGATTTCAGCACGCGCCAGATCGCCTCGTGGATCTCGATGAAGCGCGGCGATAGCCGAATTTCGGCGACGTCGCGGGGCCGAGGGAGGTCGATGGCGAATTCTCCAAGCGGATGCGTTTCCGGTCCCGCGGACAGCACGATGACGCGATCGGACAGCGCGATGGCCTCTTCCAGATCGTGCGTGATGAACAGCACCGATTTGCGATCCGCCGACCACAATTCGAGCAGCTCGTTCTCCATCAATTGGCGCGTCTGAATGTCGAGCGCCGAAAACGGCTCGTCCATCAGCAGCATTTCGGGATCGAGGATCAGCGTTTGTGCGAGCGCGACACGCTTGCGCATGCCGCCGGACAGTTGATGTGGATAGCGGTCCTCGAAGCCCGCAAGTCCCACGCGGCGCAGCCAATCCCGTGCGCGAGTATCGCTTTCGTTGCGGGGAACATGGTGGAACTCGAGACCGGCAACGACGTTGGCGAACGCGCTCCGCCACGGCATCAATGCCTCGGATTGAAACATGTACCCGGCCCGCGTGTTGATGCCGGCGAGCGGCGCTCCGTCGACGAAGACACGGCCCGCCGATGGCGCGAGCAGGCCCGCGGCGACGTTCAATAGCGTGGACTTGCCGCAACCCGTCGGACCCACGACCGAGACAAACTCCCCGGGGTCGATGCTGAGCGACGCATCCTTGACGGCGATGTAGCGGTCGGTTCCGTTGCGACCGGCGAACGCGCACGTGACGCGCTCGAAGGCAAGCGCAGGCACGCTCACGGCCGTCGCCGCTGCGGGGCCCATCACCGATATTTCTGCGCAGCTTTTTGCTGGAACGTCATGTCGATCGTCTTCGCGAGATCGACGGTCGCGCCTTGAAGCTGCGGGTCGAATGTCTTGAGATCGCGGTACACCGCCTGCGCGGCATCCATCCCGATCGCACCGTCGTGCTTGAAGCTTTCGAGGTTCGCCTTGAGCGCGTTCGTGTAGACCGCCCTGTCCGTGTAGTAGCTCGCGGGAACCGCGGCGACGATCTGCTCCGGCGTCGACGTCTGGATGAAGCGCAGCGCACGAAGCATCGCGTTGACCACGGCCTGTGCCGTATTCGGATACTTCTTCGCGAAATCGACCGGCGCATAGATGCAGCCGGCCGCGTAGGCATTGCCGTAAACCTCCTGCATGCCCTTCGCCGTCCGCGTGTCGACGACCGGGACCACGGCACCTTCGGATTCGAGCTGCGCGATCACCGGATCGAGGTTGGAAAGCGCGTCGATTTCGCCCCGTTTCACGATCGCGACGGCGCCCGCGCCTGTGCCGACACCGATGATGGCGACGGCGTCGGGTTTGAGCCCCGCCTTCGCGAGCAGGATGTTGACGAACATGTTGGTGGAAGAGCCCGGCGCCGTGACGCCGATCTTCATGCCTTTGAGATCGGCGGGCGATTTGTAGGCGGCCGCCTTTGCTTTCGGCATCGCCAACACGATGCCGGCGTACTTGCCTTGCAGCACCAGCGCCTCGATGTTCTGGCCCTTCGCCTGCTGCGTGATCGTGTGTTCGTAGGCGCCCGACACGATGTCCGCGCTGCCGCCGATCATCGCCTGCAACGCCTTGGCGCCCCCGGCGAAATCGGGAATCTCCACGTCGAGGCCCTCGGCTTTGAAATAGCCTTTTTGCTCGGCGATCGTGAGGGGCAAGTAGTAAAACAGCGTCTTGCCGCCGACGCCGATCGTGAGCTTCGGCTTTTCCAGGGTTTGCCCGTGCGCGGCGGGCAGCGCAAGCGCAGCGAGAAATGCCGCAAGAAGCATGAGAAAACGTCGCATCAGATCCTCCTGTGGAAGCCGCCTTCGCGGCTTTTTCGCGATTTTAACGCGGTCGTCGTTCCGGACTGGCCGCGCATGCGAAGCGTGTTCAGCTTCTCCGCCATCGCGGCGCCGACCCAGATCTGGGGATTCGACGCGGGGGAATAGCCCTCCGCCCGCTCGCGTTCGTCGACACGTTTTTTGGCGATATCGAACGCGGCCTGGAACGATTCGGCCGTCGCCATGCCGCGCTGAAAGAACGCCTCACCGAAAAACGTCGCGTCGCTGCGATCGCCGCATCCAAACGAAATGCGATCGGATTGCGCCGCAGTGATCACCAGCGTGCGATCGTCTTCGAGCGGCTCGATGTAGCCACCGGAAAAGCACGCCGACACGACGATGATGCGCCAGCCGATTCCGGCGTCGTCGAGCATTTGCCGCAGACCCGTCGGCGTCAGCTCGACCAGCGAGAGCGGCGGCTGGGTGGCCGCCAGCTTGAAATCGCGAGACCCGTGGCTCGCGAGATAGAGCATGACGACGTCGTTCTCGGCGTCGATGGCGCCGCCGATTTCATTCAACGTCTCGCGCAGATTCGTGACCGTCGCGAACGGCGCGGACAACAGGGTGCTCGGATTGTTGATCAGCGCGATCGAACGGCCGGCCGTTCCCCAGCGCTCGTCCATCACGTGCTTGGCCGCTTCGACATCCTTGCGAAAAACGTCCTGCGCACCGTAGGGCGCAAAGCCGACAAAGTAGAGATCGGTGACGCCCGGCCGTTCGTCTTCGAGCTTGCCGAGCAATTCGTCGAGAAGGACGGATTGCGTCGCGAGGACCGGCTCCGATCCGGCGTTGAGCCCGCTTTCTTCCAGGATGGTCGAAGGCTTGGCAAACCACGGGTCGTTCGGCGCCAGCGAATTGCCGAACCAGATGGGCACCGCGAGCACCAGGCCGCCGACCACCGCGCGCGGAATGCGGATCGATGTCGAGGGCGCCATCGCGAGCGCCATGCAGCGGACGAACACGACAATGATCCAGATCAGAATGGCGTCGCCGACACGTGAAGCGAGCCACGACGGCAGCATGAACCTGCGGAGCACATCGGGCAGCTCCAGCGCGATCTGCAGAAGCGGCAATGCGGCGAGGACGATCAGCGGAAGCCGCAGCAGTAATCCGCGTTGGCGATACGCGAGCGCGAGAATCGCGGCAAGGAAGAGCAGCACGCCCGCCCCGTAGAATTCGGTGCCGGCACCGAGCAATGAGAACACGCGATCCGAATCGGTGCGAAACCAGTCGCGCGCGACATCGAGAAGTGCGGAAAATACAAACAGCGCGAGCAGCTGCGCGACGTCGACGCGAAACGCGAGCCGCGACACGGGCAGGAACAGCGTCGTCTTGATTCCAGCTACAAGGTTGCGACCGAGGCTTGAAAAGAAGTAGCGCACAAGGTTCCGGAGGCGAGACCGCTGTCAGTGCAACGCGTGGTCGGCGATGAACGCCTTCAGTCGCTCGGCGTCGGGTGGCAGTTCCATCACATGCTGCGGCTTCGTCTCGATGCCGATGAATGACGGCGGGCGTTGCGGCTCGCGCCCGAGCGCTTCGCCGATCGTCGCCGCGAATTTCGCCGGCAACGCGGTCTCGACGCAAACGAGCGGCACGCCATTCGGGCACAGTTCACGGCCCACTTTGACGCCGTCCGCCGTATGCGGATCGATGACGACGCCGTAGCGGGATTCGAGCTCGCGAATCGTGGCGATGCGGTCGGCGTGGGTGCTTCGTCCCGATACAAAGCCGGAACCACGGACGCGTTCGGCGTAGCGCGTGCCCGTCAAATCGAAGCCGCCGCGGTCGTTGAGTTCCGCCCACAATGCGCTCATGGCGGCAGCGTCGCGATCGACAACGTCGAAAATGTAGCGCTCGAAATTCGACGCCCTGGAGATGTCCATCGACGGCGACGACGTTGCGTGCGTTTCGGCCGCCGTCCGCGGACGGTACGCGAGCGTACGAAAGAATTCATCGAGCACGTCGTTCTCGTTCGTGGCCAGGATGAGCGTTTCGATCGGGACGCCCATCTCGCGTGCGACCCATGCCGCGAAAATGTTGCCGAAATTGCCGGATGGAACCGCAAAGGCGACTCGTTCCCCCGCCTCGTGCGTCGCCGCGAAATAGCCTTTGAAGTAATAAATCACCTGCGCGGCGACCCGTCCCCAATTGATCGAATTGACCGCGCCGAGGCCCCAGCGCGCCTTGAACGCCGCATCGCCTGTGACCGTCTTCACGAGCGCCTGGCAATCGTCGAAGGTGCCGTCGATCGCGATGTTGTGGATGTTGGGCACGTCGAGCGTATACATTTGCGCCTGCTGAAACGCGCTCATCCGCCCGCGCGGCGACAGCATGAAGACGCTGATGCCTTTCTTGTCGCGCATCGCATATTCGGCGGCGCTGCCGGTATCGCCGGACGTCGCGCCCAGGATGTTGAGCAGGCGCTGTTCACCGTCGAGCACATGCTCGAAGAGATTGCCGATCAACTGCAGCGCGACATCCTTGAACGATAATGTCGGCCCGTTCGAGCAGCGCAGGAGCGCAAAGCCCGGCTCCAAGGTTATAAGGGGCGTCACCTCGTCGCTGCCGAACACCTTGCGGCGATACGTCTTCGCGACGATCGTTCGAAGATCCGTTCCGGGAATATCATCGATGAAGCGCGCCAGCACCGCGGTCGCAAGATCGCAATAGCCGAGCGGTCGAAGCGCTTCGAATTCAGCGCTGGAAAAACGCGGATAGCGCTCGGGAACCGCGAGACCGCCGTCGGGCGCGAGGCCCTCGAGCAGGATGGCGCGGAACGCTTGCGGATTGTCCGCCCAGGCGCCGCGCGTGCTGATATAGCGCATCAGAACAGGGGCTGGTGACGGCGCTTCAACTGAGCTGCTCCAGTCGGATGCGCACGATCTTGCCGCGCACCGTCGGCAGCGCCTCGATTTTCGCGATGGCATCGACGACGCGTTTTTCGATCGAGCGATGCGTCAGCAAAATGATGTCGGTCCGGAGTTCGCCTTCCGGCGGCTCTTTCTGGATCATCGCATCGATCGAAATCTCGCGGTCGGCGAGGATGCGCGTGATATCAGCCAGCACGCCCGGCTTGTCGTCGACGCGCATCCGCAAGTAATAGCTCGTCTCGACTTCACCCATCGGCAGGAACGGCACGTCGGTCAATTGATCCGGCTGAAAAGCGAGATGCGGGACGCGGTGATTCGGATCGGCCGTGTGCATGCGTGTCACATCGACCAAGTCGGCGATGATCGCGCTTGCCGTCGGCTCCGCGCCCGCCCCCGCTCCGTAATAAAGCGTCGCACCGACGGCGTCGCCCTTGACCAGAATCGCGTTCATCGCGCCCTCGACGTTTGCGATCAGCCGCTTCGCCGGAATCAGCGTCGGATGCACGCGAAGCTCGATCCCATTCTTCGCCCGCCGGGTAATGCCGAGCAGCTTGATCCGATACCCGAGCTCCTCCGCGTAACGGATATCTTCGCGCGTGAGCTGGGAGATTCCTTCGGCGTAGGCCTTGTCGAATTGCATCGGGACGCCGAACGCAATTGCCGACATGATCGACAGCTTGTGCGCGGCGTCGATGCCCTCGACGTCGAACGTCGGATCGGCCTCGGCGTAGCCGCGCGCCTGCGCTTCTTTGAGGACATCGGCGAACGATGCGCCGGTTTCGCGCATCTGCGACAGGATGAAGTTGGACGTGCCGTTGATGATGCCGGCGATCCATTCGATCCGATTGGCGGTCAGCCCTTCGCGCAGCGCCTTGATGATCGGCACGCCGCCCGCGACCGCCGCTTCGAACGCGACCATCACGCCTTTCGCGGACGCCGCCTCGAAAATCTCGTTGCCATGCTGCGCAAGCAGCGCCTTGTTCGCCGTGACGACGTGCTTGCCGTTGCCGATCGCATCGAGAACCAGCGTGCGCGCGGGCTCGACGCCGCCGATCAATTCGCAAACGATATCGATGTCGCGATTGTGAGCGACGGTCGTGATGTCGGTTGTGACGGTTACGCCCTCGACGCCGCGCGTCCCTTCACGGGCCCGATCGAGCGTCCGCGTCGCGATCCAGGTGATGCGAATCGGTCGCCCGGCCCGCCGAACGATCTCCTCTTCATTGCGGCGAAGAACATCGAACACCCCCTTGCCGACCGTGCCGAATCCGATCAATCCAACGTGGAGCGGCTTCATGGCGTCGTCGGCTTCACGCGCGCGTCTTCACAGCAATCCATCTTCGCGAAACATCTGCTTGATGCCTCGTATCGCTTGGCGGGTGCGCGGCTCGTTTTCGATCATCGCAAAGCGCACGTGGCCGTCGCCGAATTCGCCGAAGCCGATGCCCGGCGAGACCGAGACCTTGGCCTTGGCCAACAACCGCTTCGCGAATTCGAGCGAGCCCGCTTTTTCATACGCTTCGGGTATTTTCGCCCAAACGTACATCGACGCCTTCGGCGTATCGACTTTCCAATTCGCCTCGTGCAAGCCTTTGACCAGCACATCGCGCCGCGATTGGTAACGCGTGCGGATTTCGCCGACGCAATCCTGCGGCCCCTCGAGCGCGGCGATCGCGGCGACTTGAATCGGCGTGAACGTCCCATAGTCGTGATAGCCCTTGATGCGGGCGAGCGCGTGAACGAGATCGCGGTTGCCCACCATGAAGCCGATCCGCCAACCGGCCATGTTGTAACTCTTCGACATCGTGAAGAACTCGACGGCGACGTCGCGCGCCCCTTCCACCTGCATGATCGACGGCGCCTTCCAGCCGTCGAAGCAGATGTCGGCATAGGCGAGATCGTGGATCACATAGATGCCGTACTCGCGCGCCAGCGCGACGATCTTCTCGAAAAACGGCAGCTCGACGCATTGTGCGGTCGGATTCGCCGGAAAATTGAGAATCAGCATTTTCGGCTTCGGAAAGCTCATCTTGATCGCGTGCTCGAGCTCGGCGAAGAAATCGATCCCCGGCGCGAGCGGTATCTGTCGGATATCGGCGCCGGCGATGATCGGACCGTAGATGTGAATCGGATAACTTGGATTGGGAACGAGCACCGTATCGCCGCGTCCCGACGTGGCGAGGACGAGATGGGCGATGCCCTCCTTGGACCCGATCGTGACGATCGCCTCGTGATCGGGATCGAATTCGACGTCCCAGCGACGTTTGTACCAATGGCAGATCGCGCGGCGCAGACGCGGAATGCCCTTCGAAACCGAATACCCGTGGGTGTCGACCCGCTGAACCGTCTCGACCAGCTTGGCGACGATATGGGGCGGCGTCGGACCGTCGGGATTGCCCATCCCGAAGTCGATGATGTCCTCGCCGCGCCGGCGCGCGGCCATCTTGAGCTCGGAGGTAATGGAAAAGATGTACGGCGGCAGGCGCGTAAGCCGCGCGAAATCGTTTGCGGAAGTGGACATCGGGCAGCCCTTCTAGCGTAAGCGCCCGGAACCGTCCGAGCGACGTAGAAGTCGTGGCGGGCCGCGTACAAGCGGCGGGAAGCGACGACAACCGCTTATAATCCTAGCGAAGTCTTTGCCTTACAGCAATGAAAATGCTCGCGTTCGCGGCGGAATGCCGCCGGCGCCCGCCATTTGCAACAATGAAGCTTCACCTTCAAATCCCCGCGGCGAATATCGTCACCGGCTCCGGTGCCGGATGGGTTCGCGTGGGCGCGGTCGAATACCGGGAGAACATCGTCCTGCTCCCCGATGCCGTCGTGAAAGACTGGGCGCCATCGGGCTTCGATGCGCTCGGTGAACACGATTTCGCGCGACTCCTCGATTACGCGCCCGAGATCGTGTTGCTCGGAACCGGCGGTGTGCAGCGTTTTCCCCATCCGCGGTTGCTGGCGAAGCTCGCCGAGGCGCACGTCGGCGTCGAAGTGATGGACACGGGCGCAGCGTGCCGAACGTTCAATATTCTCGTCGCCGAAGGCCGCCGCGTCGCGGCCGCGTTGACCATCGTCTGAAAACGCATCACGCCGAGGGACTTCGATGTTTCATCTTCCGCAGATCTTGACGAGCGCCGAAGTGCAGGAACTGCGCGAGCTCGGCAAGCGCGCGCCATGGGTCGACGGGCGCGCGACGGCCGGCGGCTCGGCCGCGCAACAAAAGCGCAATCAACAGGTCGACGAAACGACCGATGTCGGGCGCGCAATCGGCGCGAGCGTGATGCGCGCGCTGCAGCGGAACGTCGTTTTCGCGGCGGCCGCCGTTCCGTCGCGCGTCAGCCAGCCGATGATGAACCGCTACGCGCCCGGAATGGAATACGGGCCCCACGTCGATAATTCGCTGATGGGTGGCAACGAGCCGCTGCGAACCGACATGTCGGGAACGCTGTTCCTGTCCGAGCCGTCCGATTACGACGGCGGCGAGCTGATCGTCGAGTCGCCAGGCGGAAGACAGTCGGTCAAGTTGCCGCCCGGCGATCTGTTCCTTTACCCGTCGACGCGCGTTCACTACGTCGCGCCCGTCACGCGCGGCGAGCGCATCGGCGTGGTGTTCTGGATTCAAAGCCTCGTGCGCGATCCCGAGCAACGCTCGCTCTTGTTCGAAGTCTCCCAGGCGCTTTCGGTTCTGCAGCAGGAGCGCGGCCAGACGCCCGAAATCATTCGACTCACCGCCTGCTATCACCGTCTCGTGCAGATGTGGGCGCAGCCTTAGCGAAGCTCCGCGGTCCGTTCCCGGTGAACGTCAGCTCAACATTCGTCACTCCCCCATCTGCAGCAGCATGCCGCGCTTCCGCGCATAAGCGATCGCGATGCGAAACAGCGCGATGCCGATCGCAAGGTAGACGAGGTTGAGTGCAAACGCGCGCAACAGCAAATCCCAGCGGAAGGTCTGCGTCAACAGCACGGCACGCATGCCTTCGAAGACGTACGCCGACGGCAGCGAATATGCGATCGTCTGCAGCACGCTCGGCAGCACGGAGATCGGGTAATAAACGCCCGACACCGGCGCAAACAGAAAGATCGCCGCCCACGCGAGCTCCTCCGCGCCCAAGCCCCAGCGGAGCACCATCCCGGAAACGGCCAGGCCGATGGACCACCCGAACATCAGGAGATTGGCGAAGAAGACGATCAGGGGAAAGCCGTACGAAAAAATCGAATAATGGAAGAGCAGAAAAGCGAACGCGCATGCGCCGCCGACGCCGATCAATGTGCGTAAGACGCTCATCACCAACTGCCCGGCAATCAATTCGTAATGGCGCAGCGGACTGACGAACAGATTCCCGAGATTGCGCGCATAGAGCTCTTCGATGAACGTCAAAGAGACGCCCAGCTGACCGCGAAACAATACGTCCCACAAGAGCACGGCACCGAGGAAGAATCCCGGCGCATCCTGGAGAAATTGGTTCGTCGGCCGCAGGTAGAGGGTCACGAACCCCCACAGAATCATCGTGACCGTCGGGTAATACGCCATCGAGACGAGTCGCGGCCACGATTTCAGCAACAGATAGGCGTGGCGTCGAATCAGCGCGCGCACGCGTCGCGCAGATGCCGCCAAGCCGGTTTGCGGATACAGGATACCGTTGGTCGCGACGGTCACCGCACGCCCTCGGTGGCGACAACATTCGCGTCGTCCAGATTGGCCCGACCGCGTGCAATGTCGAGGAACACTTCTTCCATGCTGTCGCGCCCGTAACGCACGACGAGCTCATCCGGCGCACCCTGGTCGACGACGAGTCCCGCGCGCAACATGATCACCTCATCGCACATCCGCTCGACCTCGCTCATGTTGTGCGACGCCAACAGGACGGTGCAGCGGCTCTCGCGCTGATATGTCTCGAGATACGTGCGCATTCGATCGCCGATATCCGGATCGAGCGAGGCCGTCGGCTCGTCGAGCAACAGCACCTCGGGACGGTTGATCAGGGCCTTGGCGAGCGACACGCGGGTGCGCTGGCCCGCCGACAATTCACCGTAAGGGCGCCTCAGCAGCATCGTGAGATCGAATTCGTCGGCCAGCGCGGCGATCCGCTCGCGCGGATTCATCACGCCGTAGAGATCGGCGAACACGCGCAGGTTCTCGCGCACGGTGAGGCGCTTCGGCAGGTCCACGTAGGGCGACGTGAAATTCATCCGCGGCAACACGTCGTAGCGCGACTTCAGCATGTCGACGCCGAGCACGCTGATTGCGCCCGAGGTCGGCGTCAGCACGCCGAGCAGCATCGACAGTGTCGTGGTCTTGCCGGCGCCGTTGCCGCCGAGCAACGCGGTCGTGGTGCCGCGGCGCACCGAGAACGAAATACCGTCGACGGCCAGCACATCGTCGTAGCGCTTCACCAGCGCGCGAACGACAATCACCGCATCGGCGCGTGCGCTCTCATCGAGGGCGGATTTGGCCATGCTGGCAGGCTCGCCAATAAAGACGGCGGCGTCAACCGAATTTTCGCGCTCGGCCTAGCAGCGGATCGTCGTCTTGCAGTAGTTTTCGAGCTCGCGCACGATCGCGGTATCGGCGACCGGCGTGCGCCCGCGATTCCCGCCGTATTCGAGCGACAGGCGAACGTCGTATTTGACGAAAAACGCGTCGAACTGCTCCGGTCCGATCGTGCCGAGCGCGAAAAGCTCATCGCGCGCTGCATCGTGCGCGAGGACGATCGCGGCAAGGGGTTGCGGCGCCGGACCCGCGACAACGCGCGCTCCGACCGTCGGATCGTAGACGCTGTGATCGGCGCAACAATGAATGACGTTTCCCGACGACGTGGCCGAACGGTCCTTCTGAAAGCGTATGAAGGACACGTCGCGCGTCGGATAAGCGAGCTTGTGCGCGCAGATCGCGGAGAAGGCAACGAGATTTCGCCCCGGACCGACGCCGCCTTGCCAGGCGTAGGTGGCGCCGTCTTCACGACGTAAATCGTTGGCGGGGGCAACGGTCCCGCCGAGCTTGAGCAAGAAGCACGGCGTCGCCGCGTACGGATAATGAAAGACGAAGTTCGTATCCGCAGGCAGCGCGCCGATGCGCAGCGACTCGCCGTGGATGTCGACCAATCGCGTTTTCGCGTAATAGCGCGGTGCGACGTCGGCAAGCGAGTACTCGCGTGATGCGAGCGCGATGGCGCCCCCCGCGAGCGCGCACGTCCGCAAGAAGTTCCGCCTCTCCATCTCAAGAAGCAACGAGCTCGCGGACGTGCTCGGCGACGCTTCGCCCCAGCGCGGAAAGCGAATAACCGCCTTCGAGCGACGAGACGATACGCCCGCTCGCGTGCTTGGCCGCGACTTGCGTGAGCTCGCGAGTGACCCACGCGTAATCACCCTCGACGAGCTTCAAGTTCGCAAGAGGATCTTCACGATGGGCGTCGAACCCGGCCGAAACGAAAATCAACTCGGGTCGATGCTCATCGAGTGCCGGTAACCAGCGATCGCGTACCGCCGCGCGGAATTCTTCGCCGCCGCTGCCCGGCGACAGCGGAACGTTGATCATTTTGGGATCGTCGTTGTCCAACCCGCAGTACGGATACAGCGGATGCTGGAACGTCGACACCATGAGCACACGATGATCGCCGGTAAATATTTCCTCGGTGCCGTTTCCGTGATGCACGTCGAAGTCGACGATCGCGACGCGCGAGAGTCCATGCTCCGCGAGCGCATGCGCGGTCCCGATCGCAATGTTGTTGAAGAGGCAAAAGCCCATCGCGCGCGAGCGTTCCGCATGGTGCCCCGGCGGGCGCACCGCGCAAAAGGCTGTCGCGCACTCATTGGTCATGACGAGGTCGACGGCTTTCACGACGGCGCCGGCGGCATGAAACGCCGCATCCAGCGTGTGAGGATTGAGCGCGGTGTCCGGATCGACGAAGGTCAGGCCGTCTTTGGGGCTCGCCCGCTCGATTTCATCGATGTAGCGCGCCCCGTGCACCCGCGCAATCTGTTCGCGCGTCGCGCGCGGCGCTGTGTAATGACGGAGATAACTGTCGATTCCCGCCGCGATCAGCCGATCGCCGATCGCCGTCAACCGATCGGGGCACTCGGGATGGTACGGTCCCATTTCGTGCATCAGGCACGAAGGATGTGTCAGATAGGCAGTTGGCAATCAAGCCCCCGGATGGCAAAACCGACCGCGAAATTGGCTCGCGAAGGCGAGCCTCTCCTCGTTCAAGCGGCACGTCGGCCAGACGGCTCTTTGGGTCCGCTGAACGGAGTGTAGCGCGATGGCACCGGTAATGACGAGCCGGGCTTGCGCACGCTAAAGTGCGGATCCTTCCACGCAGCACTGGCCTCTCATGACCGTTCGCCCGCTTTCGCAATCGACCATTCCGATCGCCGAACGCCTCGGCACCGTTCTACAACAACTGTCGCGGGTGGTCGTCGGAAAGGAAGAGCCGCTGCGGGTCGCGCTTGCTTGTCTGCTGGCGCGCGGCCATCTGCTGATCGAAGACATACCGGGGGTGGGCAAGTCGACGCTCGCACAGACGCTCGCGACCACGCTCGGCCTCAACTACGCGCGCATTCAATTCACGAGCGATCTTCTGCCGGCGGATGTCCTCGGCGTGTCGATCTACGACGAACGCACGCAGGCATTCCGCTTTCATTCCGGACCGATCTTTCACTCGGTGGTGCTCGCGGACGAAATCAATCGCGCGCCGCCCAAGACGCAGAGCGCGCTGCTCGAAGCGATGGAAGAACGGCAAGTATCGATGGATGGTCAAACGCGCAAGCTGCCCGATCCCTTCTTCGTCATCGCGACGCAGAATCCGGTCGAGCAGATCGGCGCGTATCCATTGCCCGAATCGCAACTCGATCGTTTCCTGGCGGCGATCGAGCTCGGCTATCCCAACGCCGAAGCCGAGCGGGAACTGCTGATCAGCGGCGATCGGCGCGCGCAGTTGGCCGATTTGCCGGCGCTGTGCGATCCGCCGACGCTCGCGCAATGGCAACGCGATGCCGTGCAGATTCATGTCGCGCCGGCGTTGCTCGATTACGTCCAGGCGCTGCTGGCGGCGTCGCGCGGACATTTGGCCGGCGCGAAAGGCGATCCGGGCGCACGGCGCGGCTTGAGCCCGCGGGCCGGATTGATGTTGATCGCCGCGACGCGCGCCATGGCGTTGATCCATGGCCGTGCCATGGCGCTGCCGGAAGATCTACAGGCGGTGTTCCCCGCGGTCGCGGGACACCGGCTTGCCGGCGGCGCGCGAGCCGGTGCCGTCGAAGCGCAGGCGCTGATTCGCGCGGTCACTTTGCCTTAGGGAATTGCGCGGTGAGCGCACACGCGTGGGCGCCGTGGGCGGGAACCTGGATAACGCGCCTGCGACAGCGCGCGTTCCGCACGGCACCTGCCGATCGCGATCCGGTCATCCTCCGGCATTCGCGCATCTACATTTTGCCGACACGGCGCGGTTTCATGATGATCGTGACGCTCGGCATCATGCTGATCGCGTCGCTCAACTACAGCTTGTCGCTCGGTCTCGGCGTCACATTCGTCGTTTCGGGTCTGGTCGCGGCAGCGTTGCTGCACACGTTCCGCAATCTAGCCGGTATCAAGGTCCGGCCGCTCGCTGCGGGCGACACGTTTGCGGGCGAGCGCATCGCGTTCTCCGTCGAGCTGATGGGCGGCGCTGCCGCGCGCAGCGAAATCATGCTGCATGCGCGCGACACGCGCGTCGTCTCCGATGTGCGCGCCGGCGCCGCGCTGACGCTCACCTTGCTTGCGCCGACTGACCGGCGCGGCCGCATACCCCTCGGGCGCATGACGCTCTCATCCGACTATCCATTGGGCCTGTGGCGCGGCTGGGCTTACGTCCATTTTCCCCTCGAGGGCATCGCGTACCCGAAGCCCGAGCCATCGCCACCGCTGTTGCCGCAAGGAACCGGCGGTCCCGACGCGTTCACCGCAGGACGCGGCGGCGACGCGGACCTTGCCGGCATCCGCGAATATCAGATCGGCGATCCGCCTCAACGCGTTGCGTGGAAGGCCGTCGCGCGGGGTGTCGGTTGGTTCAGCAAAGCGTTCGATGGAACCGGCGGCGGCGGTCCTGTTACGCTCGATTACGCCGCGTTGCCCGGCGAGCTCTCGCGCGAAGCGAAGCTGTCTCGACTGACCGCATGGGTGCTGGTCGCGGAGCGCACGGCGCGACCGTTCGAGCTGCGTTTGCCTGGCGTCGCGCTCCTGCTCGGACAAGGACGCGAGCATCGCAGGCTCGCCCTTTCGACGTTGGCGTTGTTTCCAATCGAAGCATGAGCGCCGCCGGGCCGTCCCAAGGCGCTCGCCCCCCCTGGGGGAACGGCGCGAAGCGACGCTCGGGGGGAACTCTATGAGCGCCGCCGGGCCGTCCCAAGGCGCTCGCCCCCCCTGGGGGAACGGCGCGAAGCGACGCTCGGGGGGGAACTCTATGAGCGCCGCGTCACGTCTGTTCAATCGCCTCCGCGGCGCGCCACGGCGATCAGACGCATTGACGGCTACGCAAGCGCGATGGCTCGGCGCTCTGCTTACCGCGGCGATGCTCCCGCAAGCGTTCCACTTGCCGCTGGGCCTCGCGGTGCTCGGGTTGACATTGATCGCCCTGCGTTTGGCAATCACTTGGCGGCCTCGCGCCCGCGCGCTTGCGCTCGTCATCGAACTGCCGTCGTGGGCGCTTGCCGTCTTCGCACTCGCCGCGGCGCTGGCGATTCGCCAGTGGTACGGATATTTTCTCGGCCGCGAGCCGAGCGTCGCGTTTCTCTTCGTGCTGTGCGGCATCAAGTTCATGGAAGCACGCGTTCGCCGCGACGGTACGTTGGTGGTCTGCCTTGCGACCTTCCTGCTGATCACACCGTTTCTTTCGAGTCAATCGATGTTCGCGGCGATCGCCGCAATGCCGGCCCTGCTGATTCTAGGCGGTGCACTCGACGTCCTCGAGCGATCGCCGGCATCGGCGCCGCGCGATTGGCGCACGCCGCTCGAGCGAACGTTGACGCTGATGGCGCAAGGACTGCCGATCGCCTTGCTGCTGTTCGTCATGTTTCCGCGGCTCGCCGGCCCGCTGTGGGGGTTGCCCGCCGACCGAAGCGCGCAAACCGGCTTGTCCGACACGATGACGCCCGGCATGTTCACCGAGCTCGCGCTGTCGGATGAAGTCGCGTTCCGCGTCGACTTCGACCGCTTTCCCCCGCCGCCGGCGCAACGTTATTGGCGCGGACCCGTGTTGTCGCGCTTCGATGGTCGCGTTTGGAGTGCGGCGATTCCGCAACTCGGCAGCATTCAGCCGAGCGATGGCGGCCGATCGATTGCGTACACGGTGACGCTCGAGGCGAGCGGGCAACCGTGGCTCTTCGCTCTCGATCTTCCGGCCTCGTTGCCGCGTACCGACAGCGAAAGCGGCGAATCGACGCCGCCATCCACCTTTCTCGGAATTACGCGCGACCAGCAGCTGATCGCGCGTGGTCCGATCACGCAAGCTCTGCGCTATTCGATAGTTTCGAATTTGCGCAATACCTATCCGGCGACCTCCGCGTTCGAGGGGCGAGCGAACCTTCGCCTACCCACCGGCAATCCGCGCAGCATCGAGTTTGCCCACGATTTGCGCAGCCGAATTCCGGACGATCGCGCATTCATCGACGCGGTCCTTCGCTTCTATCGCGAGGAGCCGTTCGTTTACACATTGGCCGCGCCGCTGCTCGAGCGCGAGCCGATCGACCAATTTCTGTTCGAGACGCGGCGCGGCTTTTGCGAGCACTACGCGAGCTCGTTTGTCGTGCTCTTGCGCGCGGCCGGAATTCCGGCGCGCGTCGTCACCGGTTATCAGGGCGGCGAGATCAATCCCAACGGCGGCTACATGATCGTGCGCCAATCGGACGCTCACGCATGGGCCGAGGCGCTGATCGGCGGGGTGTGGCGGCGCTTCGATCCGACCGCCGCCGTCGCGCCGTCGCGTGTCGAGCGCGGACTGGCGAGCGCACTTCCCGCCGGCGAGTCGGTCCCATTGCTCGCCCGTTTCGACGGTGGCTGGATCAAGAACTTGGACTTCGCATGGGATGCGCTGAATCATGGCTGGCAGCGGCACGTCGTCGACTTCAACCAGGAACGCCAGCGGACGTTGTGGCGCGAATGGAACCTCGACCTTTTCTCGCCATGGCAGATCGTCGGCGCGCTCGTCTTCGTCGCGGGCGCTTGGGGCGGTGTCGTGTTGTTGTGGCTGATCATTCGTCGGCGGCGTCAGGAGCGCGCGCTGGTTCTCTGGGACGATGTCTGCCGCCGGCTATCCCGCGCGGGCTTGCCCCGACAACCGCACGAAGGGCCGGTCGCGTTCGTCGAGCGCGCCGCGACGCGCTGGCCGCAATTCGGCATTGCGTTGAAAGCGATCGGGGAAGCGTACGCGATGCTCCGCTACGGGAACCTCGCAGCGGACAGTCGCGAGCGCGCGGCGCTCGTCGCGACGTTGAAGCACGCGATCGACGCATTGCCTTCGCCGGCGCGCCTTCGTCACGCGACGACTTGACCTCGCCGTTACAGGAAGTCGTCTTTCTCGAAACCCTTGTGCGCAATTCTGCCGCGAAGCTTCTCGAGCGCTTCGACTTGAATCTGGCGAATCCGCTCGCGGGTCACGCCCATTTCTAAAGCGAGCTCATCGAGCGCCGCGACGTCGCAACCGTTCAATCCATAACGCCGCTCGATGACGCGCCGCTGCCGATCGGTGAGCTCGGCCAACCATTCGCCGACGAATCGCTCGATGCTGTTCACATGCAACAAGAGCTCCGGCGAAACGGCCGCGTCGTCGGCGACGCCGTCGCGCACCGTGAGTCCCAGATCGCGATCGAGCGGTGCATCGAGCGATATCGGTTGCTCGCGATAGCGGAGCAGCCGCTCGATCTCATCGACGGTCTTACCGAGCAGGTGCGCGACATCGTCCAACGTGGTGTCGCGCTCGCCGGGTGGCGCATGCGTCTCCAGATGCCGCATCGCACGCAGGACGACGTTCATTTCTTTGACGATGTTGAGGGGAAGTCGAATCGTCCGCGATTGATTCATGACCGCGCGTTCAATGGATTGCCGTATCCACCATGTCGCATAAGTCGAGAAACGAAACCCGCGCCCGGGATCGAACTTCTCGAGCGCGTGAATCAATCCGAGGTTGCCTTCCTCGACGAGATCGGGCAAGGCGAGACCGCGATGGGCGTAATGGCGCGCGATGCTGACGACGAGCCGCAAGTTCCGCTCGATCAATGTCTGACGTGCTTCGAAATCGCCGCCGCGCATCGCGCGCGCAAGCGCGAGCTCTTCCCCCGGCGTCAGCAGCGGACGCGTGCCGATGTCGTTCAGATAGAGCTGCGTCAGGTCGACGACGAAATCGGCGGCGAGCCCTGCCGGCGGTGGATCGAGCGGAAGCTCGAACGAGACAGCGTCGTAGGGCGCGACATAATCGCCGGCCGTTGCAACGTCGTCGCGCTCCGATACGTCGACCGACGATGCGACG
This sequence comes from Casimicrobiaceae bacterium, assembly GCA_036493535.1. Classification (GTDB taxonomy): domain Bacteria; phylum Pseudomonadota; class Gammaproteobacteria; order Burkholderiales; family Casimicrobiaceae; genus VBCG01. Next base: position 35,558 of record DASXPO010000044.1, on the reverse strand, counting down.
GGCATGCGCTTCATGCCGGCGGAAGATAACGCACCGGATCCATCGGCTTGCCGAGCCGGCGAATCTCGAAGTGCAGCTTGACCTGATCGGTGTCGCTGTTTCCCATCTCGGCGATTTTTTGTCCCCGGGTGACCTGCTGGCCTTCTTTCACCAGGATTTCACGGTTGTGCGCATACGCCGACAGGTAGATGCTGTTGTGCTTGATGATAATCAGCTTGCCGTAGCCGCGGAGCCCGGTTCCCGCATAAACCACTTTGCCGGGCGCGCTCGCGACGACGGGCTCGCCTGCCGTGCCGGCGATATCGATGCCCTTCAAATTGGCGGTCTCGGAAAATGCGCCGATCAGCTTTCCCTTCGCGGGCCACGCCCAGTCGAGTCGATCATCGTCGCCGTTGTCGCCCGTGGTTGGCGGAGCCGCCGACTCGGGTTTGGCCTCGGGCTTCGCCGAGGATGCAATGGGAGCGCTCTGCGATGGCGACGGCGAAGCCGTTGTACTCGCGGCGGCGGCGCTCGCTGCGGCGATTTCACGCAATGCGCGTTCGGAGTACGGCTCCTTCAGCGCTTTCGGCGCCGATTTCACGTTGTCGCCCGGCCGCAACGCGGCCGCAACCGGGGGCGGAGATGGAGATGGGGCCGGCTTGGTCTCGGCAGCAACCGGCGGCGCTCCGCGAAGCGGCGCGGTCGTCACGCCCGTCGCGGCGCTGGCTGCGTTGTCCGGCGATGACAACCGCAGCGCTTGTCCGACACGGATGACGTTCGGGTTGTCGATGTTATTCCACGCCGCCAGATCGCGGTAATCGAGCCCGTTGTCGAGCGCGATTTGATGCAGCGTGTCGCCGCGCTTCACCGTGTAGGTCTGCGGACGCGCTTCGATCTCGGTTGCCGTCGGCGCCGGAGGAGGAGCCGGTGGTGCGGTCGCTGATTTCGGCGGCGGGCGCGCTGCGCGATCTTCGACCGGCGCCGGTTCGCTCGTTGCGCACCCGGCCGCGAACAACGCAATCAAAATGGCAGCGATGACCGCGCGTGCGGCGGATCGAACGAAGTGAATCGACGAGCGCAATGAGGACCTGTTCAGAAGCAGCGCGGATGCATGCAAGCGTTCACGCGGTGCCCGGCAACAATGGAACGAATCTTACCGCATCGAATGTCTGCTCTCGAAACCCCTTGGGCGTTTGCTCGACGACCGTGAGCCGCTGCGAGCCCGCATCGTCGGCGCGCGCGAGCGGCAGCACCATCCGCCCGCGTGATTTGAGATAACCGAGAAGCGCGGTCGGCACCTGCGTCGCACACGCGGTGACGACGATGGCATCGACCTCGAGCGCTTCGCCGAGATCGCCACTGCCGTCGCCGTACTTCAGGCGCACGTTCTTGATCTTCAGCGCCTGCAGATTGCGCCGCGCCTTGGCCACTAGGGCGCCGATTCTCTCCACGGTGTAGACGGTTGTCGCCACGTGCGCGAGGACAGCGGTCTGATAGCCGCAACCGGTTCCGATTTCCAGCACCGTGTCGAGCGCGTTGCGATTCCGCGCAAGCTCGGTCATCCGCGCGACGACCCACGGTTGCGAGATCGTCTGTCCTTGTCCGATCGGCAACGGCGCATCGTCGTAGGCGCGAATCGCGAGCGCTTCGTCGACGAAAATGTGACGTGGCACGGCGTTCATCGCCGCCAGCACGATCTCATCGCGAATGCCGTCGGCCCGCAACCGCTCGACCATCCGCGCACGCGTGCGATCGGAGGTCATGCCGATGCCGGTGTGCTTGTCGCCGATCATCACGGCAAATGAATCAATGCTCGAGCCATGCGCTGACATCCGGCATCTGATCGCGATTCGTGAGATCGATTTGCAATGGCGTCACCGACACGAACTTTTGCTCGACCGCATGAAAATCGGTGCCCTCGCCGGCATCGGCCGCCGGACCCGCCGCGCCGACCCAATACACGGTCTCGCCGCGCGGGCTTTGCGTGCGAATCACGTCCTCGGCGCGATGGCGCCGGCCGAGCCGGGTGATCCTGATCCCTTTCAATTCGGCGCGCGGAATGTCGGGAACGTTGACGTTGAGAAGCCACGGCGCCGCGGTTCTGCGGCTATGCCGTTCGACCAGGTCGATTGCAATGTCCGATGCCGTCTCGAAATGGCGCGCGGTTTTCGATGCAAGCGAGATCGCAATCGACGGGATTCCGAGCAGATAGCCTTCGGTCGCGGCCGCCACAGTGCCCGAATAAATCGTATCGTCACCCATGTTGGCGCCGAGATTGATGCCGGAGATCACCATGTCGGGCAGGCCTTCGAGCAAGCCGGTTACCGCCAGGTGCACGCAATCAGTCGGCGTGCCGTTCACGAACAAGAAGCCGTTCGGCGCGCGCCGCACCGACAGCGGTCGATCGAGCGTCAGTGAATTGGAGGCGCCGCTGCGATCGCGCTCCGGCGCGACAACCGTAATCTCGGCGCGCGACGCGAGCGCGGCCGCGAGCTGTTCGAGGCCGGGCGCGAAGTAACCATCGTCGTTGGAAAGTAGGATGCGCATATGAGAAAGGGTCGACGGACCGCCGCGACCCTCGGGACAAGCAAAAATTATACGCGGCGCAACTCGTCGCGTGGCGTGGCCGAACGACGGCATCCGAACAAAGAGTCGCCCGTTCGCCACGACGCAACGCCAGCGACGTGCCGATGCGCGCGCTTATCAAGCATTGTGCGAGCGTTAGCCGAAAAACCGTAGGCGACTAGCGTCCGGCGGATTCGCGCGCGGTCTTCACGGCCTGCGCAAGAGTGAATATAGCGGAGGCATAGAGACGGCTCCGGTTGTAGCGGGTGATCGCGTAAAAATTCGGGCATGCGATCCAGTAGCTCGCGCGATCTTCGCCGTTCACCGGTTGCTCTTCCAGCATCAGCAAGCCGACGGGATCGATCGGCAGCTCGGAAGCGAGCGCGTCCGCGGCCACGCCATCGTCTTCCCATGCGAACAGCGACCGGCGTTCGCTCATGCCGCCGTCGAGTTTGCGCAGCATCGCGTCGCGCGCATCGCCATCGATGGTTGCCGGCAACAGCACCGGCCCTCCCGGTTGCCAATCGTGACGGGCGAGATAGTTGGCGATGCTGCCGATGACGTCGGCGCTGCTCGTCCATAAATCGACCTTGCCGTCACCGTCGAAATCGACGGCATAGCGCAGGTAGCTTCCCGGCATGAATTGCGGGACGCCCATTGCGCCCGCGAACGAGCCCTTCGGCATCAGCGGCGAAATACCCTGGTCGCGCGTCAGCCGCAGGAAATCCTCGAGCTCGGCCCGAAAGAACGGCGCGCGTCTCGGATAGTCGAACGCGAGCGTCGTCAGCGCATCGAACACGCGGTAGCTTCCCAAATTTTTGCCGTAGAAGGTTTCGACACCGATGATCGCGACGATGATCTCGGCCGCAACGCCGAATCGGCGCTCGGCGCGTTCGAGATCGGCTTGATGCGCGCGAAAGTAGGCGACGCCGCCTTCGATGCGCTCGGGACTCAAGAACTGCGGCGCGTACTCGAACCATTTCGGCGGCTCGACGATCGGTCGCTGCATCGCCGCAACGATCTTCGGCTGGAATTGCGCGGCCGCGAACCATCGCAGCAGTTGCTTTCGATCGAAGCCCTGCTCCTTCGCCAGCTCGTCGACCAGAAGCCGCACGTCGGCGCGACTTGCGTAACCCGATGCGATCGCCGACTTGGCCGTCAAGCCGGCAGCGGTCGCGGATACGGCATGAAACGGTACCGAAATCACCGCCCATGCAAAAAGGGCAATGTGAACTCGCTGGCGTGCGTTCGTGAGCGACATGGCTTCGAGGCGCGCGAATGTTATCATCGCCGCCGCTCGAAAAGACGTTATGCCCAAGCTGTATCCGCTGTTCCGACCGCTTCTCTTTGCCGTCGATCCCGAGACGGCGCACGCAATTGCTTTTCGAGCGTTGGACAGCGCAGCGGCACTCGGTATCGCGCAGCTGGCGGCGGCACGTCCCCGTGCGTCGACCATACGCGTGATGGGCATCGACTTCCCCAATCGCGTCGGCCTCGCCGCGGGCCTCGACAAAAACGCCGCGCATTTGCGTGGCCTCGCGACACTCGGCTTCGGTTTTTTGGAAGCGGGAACCGCTACGCCGCGACCGCAGCCCGGCAATCCGAAGCCGCGGATGTTTCGCATCGAGCGTTCCGAGGCGTTGATCAATCGCCTGGGGTTCAACAACGACGGCGTCGATCGTTTTGTCGAGAACGTCGTACGCTCGCGCTACCAAGGCGTGCTCGGCATCAACATCGGCCGCAATTTCGATACGCCGAATGCAGAAGCCGCCGATGACTACGTCGCGTGCCTGCGCAAGGTCTACGCGCATGCGAGTTACGTGACGGTCAACGTGAGCTCGCCCAACACCCAGGGGTTGCGCGATCTGCAAGCCGAGGACGCGTTCGACGCATTGCTCGCGCGATTGAAGTCGGAGGAAAGCTCGCTTGCGCAACGGCACGGGCGACGCGTGCCAATGGTCGTCAAAGTCGCACCCGATCTCGATCCGACGGCGATCGAAACGATCGCACGCTTGCTCATTCGGCATCGAATCGACGGCGTGATCGCGACCAACACGACGCTCGCGCGCGATGCCATCGCAGGACAACCGCATGCCGACGAGCCCGGCGGCCTTTCGGGACGTCCACTTCGCGAACGGTCCACCGCGGTCATTCGCGCGCTTGCCGGGGCGCTCGACGGCGCGCTGCCGATCATCGGCGTCGGCGGCATTTTTTCCGGCGCGGACGCCCTCGAGAAAATCGAGGCCGGCGCGGCGTTGGTCCAAATCTATACCGGCCTCATCTACCGCGGACCCAAGCTCGTTGCCGATTGCGTAGCAGCGCTGGCCGACGCTTAACGCACGTTTCCTACAAGTAAGGCGTCAAGATGCGGCGCGAGCGCCGACTGAAGCCGACGCCTCACGCCGTCGCCGGCTCGTCCATGCGCTCGGTGAGATTGGAAATGACGTTGACGAGCGCGCGGTCGAGCAGCGGCTCGGCTTCGACCAACCGCGCACGGTCGGCGCGGAAGCGATCGGCAAGTTCTTCGGCGGTCATCGACATCGCCTTCTGTCCTTGCCGGTTCGTGAATAAATAAGTGCCGCGCAGCGGGCTCACCCAGGCGAGCTTCGCAAACGCAAGCTGTCCGGACTCGCTTTCGAACTCCACCCACGCGCCTCGCTCGAGATTGCGCGCGATCTCGAGATATTCGTCGTCGATCAGCACTTGCGTGGACTCGGGCGGCGCCGGTTCCGCGGGTGCCATCGCCGCCGCCAACGCCTCGGCCTTCTTCGCGGCCGCGATATCGCCCGACGCTTTCGCGACTTCGGCTTGCGCCTTGGCGGCTTCGGCCACCGCCGCGGTCGGCGACGCCGTTGCGGCGAACGATGGCTTGACTGCGGCGGCGTGCGCTTCGACCAGATTGGTCATGAAGCGGTCGCGCACTTCCTGCGTCCACTGCTGATTGTGCACGCCTGCACCGAGACGCTTCAGCAACGACGGCAGCATCGCGACGAGATGCTTGCGATCTTCGGCGCTGCGTTTCGGCTGGACGCTCCAAACCAGATCCTCGAGCGTCGTGACGGCGGATGTCCACACTTCGCTGTCGTCGCCATCCTTCAAATACACATGCTCCAGCGTTTGCTGCCAGTGCTCGCGCAAAAAGGACGCAAGAAAATGCGGCACCGGATAACTCTCGACACGTCGCTCGATCTCGGCGCGCCCGACGACCGTCGCGATTTGCGAGCGATCGCGCTGATTGACCTCGTCGGCCGATGACGCAATGTTCGCTTCGGCGGCTTTTTCTTCCTCGGCGAGAAACTTTTCGAGGTCTTCGCGGAGCTCGTCGAAGAGCGCGAGGTTCTCGGCGAAGTCGTCGAGAATGCGGCGAACGATGCTCTCGATCTTGCGATAGAGCGGATCGTCGCTGCCCATGTCGGGCGACCATCCGAGCCCGGCGTCGGCAAGCGCATTGACCAACAATCGCGACGGGTGCGTCTTTTTTGCGAAGAACGCGCCGTCGCGCATCGCGGCTTTGAGCACCGGAATCTGCAGGCGCGCGAGCTGCGCCTTGATGCCGTCCGGAAGATCGCGCGTCTCGAAAATGAAGTCGAACAGCATCGCCACCATCTCGATCGTCATCGACTCGAGCTGGTTTGCCTTGCGTCCGAGCGGCGATTCCTGCAAGTCCCGCAGGACGTTGTGCATGCCCTGCGGGACGCCGGAGAAGGCGACTTGCGCGCCGCCGACGTCGAAATCGGTCTGACCTGCTTGCAGCCGCGTCAGTCCTTCATGCAGATCGACGCTGGAGATGATCGGCGCGCCGGGGATGTAGCCGGAAGGGGTCGGCGAAAGCCGCATGAAAGACGAGCTCGGCGAGCCGGCAAATCCGCCGCTCGCGAGATCGCCCGGTCCGATGCCGCTCCCTCCTCCGCCACCACCGCCGCCGGGTCCACCGTCGTCCGCACGCATGCCGGGCAACGAAAAGCTGCTTTGCGATGCCATTCGCCGGAACAGCGACATGACGTCGACCTCGGCCGAGCCTTGTCCCGCCGCGCCGGGGCGCGGCGGCTGCGTCCGCGGCCTTTCGCCGGGTTTTCGGCCCCCCTGCGGTGCGCGCAAGGCGGCCGGCATCACGCCCAGATGGGTCAAGTGCTTGTTGAGATCGGCATAGAACGAAACGAAATCGGTCAGCGACGCCTGATTCAGCGCCTTGAGAATCTGGAACCTGACCTTGTCCTCGAAGTTCACGCCCGATAGCGCGGCCGAGAATGCCTCGACGAACGTCGTCGGCGATAACGGGTTCGCCTCCGTTTCGAGGCCCGGACGATCGAGCAGGTTCGCGATGCCGCGATTGAATGCGATCAACTGATCATGCGCACTGTTCTCGATCACGCGTGCGATATTGCCGGTGATCACCGACTCGTCCATCGATTGATGATCGACAAGGGTCAGCTCGCCGACGTCGAGCTTCGAGAAGTCGGCTTTGGTGTGCTTGGCGTGGATGCGGTCGTCGACGCGCCCGCGCAAGCGCTTTTCGAATTCCACGAGCAGGTTCGCGCGCTCCCGCGCCAGTGCGGTGCGCGCGTCGCGGCTGAGCTGGCTATCTTCCTGCGATTCCGACGTATCGCCGCGCGTCATCAGCATGTCGGCGAGCTTGTCGAGCATCGTCGCGAAGAGCGCCTCCAAGCGCTCGATCGCCATGTCGCGACAGCCCTGCAGAATTTTGGCTTTCTCGGGCGAGAGCGAGCGCCGCTCGGCAGCTTCGGCAGGAATCGGGTTCAAGCGTGTGACGGGGGTGGACGACAAGCCCGAGCTTCGAATGGCTGACTGTAGCACGGCGCAAAACGCGCTGCCATCCTTCGCGTTATCGCCCATCGCTCAAAGTTGTCCTAGCGCGACAAGTCCGCCCAGGCCTTTTCGACGCGCTTGAACGACACAGGGAACGGCGTTCGCAGCTCCTGTGCAAAGAGCGACACTTTGAGCTCCTCCAGCAACCAGCGAAATGCGCCGAGTTTGGGCGATAGCGTACCTTTGGCGCGCTCCGCTTCGCTGCGCTCGCGATAACGCGTCCACCATTGCGCGACTTGTGCCGCATGGCGGGCGTCGCGGCCCGGCGCTTCGAGGTGGCGCGTGTACCGCCGCCCTAGTGCGCGCAGATAGCGCGGCAGATGTTGCAATTGCGCCCATGGCGTCGCGCTGAAAAAGCCGGGGTAAACGAGCGCGTCGCGCTCGCTCCGCAACTCGGCGGCGAAGCGAGCCTGTGCGGCGGGCGCAGCCGCAAGGCGCTGCGACAAGGCAAAGTGCTCGTGCGCAATCGTCGCCAATTGCCGCCATGCGCCCTCTGCGACAGCCGGAAGGCGAATACGCGCACGCTTCACTTGCTCGTTGAAGCCCGGTTCGTCGCGTGGGAGGGAATCGTCGCCGATGAAGGCGCGATCGACGATCGCGCTTTGGACGTCGGCGCGCAGGACGTCCGCGGCCATGACCGTCTTTAATTCCAGCGCCGCCTGGATGAATTCATGTGGCGGTTTTTCGAAGCGCGAGAGCACGTCCTTGAGCTCGCGATGAATGAGGCGAACGACGCCGGCGCGGGTCGCATTCTCGGCGGCATCGCGGGTGTCGAGCAACACAAGCGACACGCTCGACCCTTCGTCGACCAGGGCGGGATAGCCGACGATCCGCGCACCGCCGCGCTCGATCGCGAGCGTTTCGGGTAGATCGCCGAAGTCCCAGCGCGTCAGACCTTTTTTCTCGAACCGGTGGCCCGCCGCCGCAAAGGACATCTGCGCCGCCTCGCCGAGCTTCGCGCGAAGCTCCGCGACATCGCGGCCCTCCGCAAGCTCGCGGCCATTCGCATCGACGACACGCACGTTGAAAGTGAGATGCGGGGCAAGCGCCGCGACGGCGAAGAGGTCGGGTGAAACCGCATCCCCCAAACGCCGCTGCAGGTAGTCGCGAAGCGCGTCTTCGAGCGATTTGTCCTGCGAAGACGCGCTCAGAAAATCGGTGACGACCTCGGCGATCGGAATCACGCGGCTTCGCCACGCCTTCGGCAAAGCCTTGAGGTGCGCCGTCACCTTGTCGCGGACCATTCCCTGGACCAGCCAGGATAGTTTGGCGCCGTCGACCTGATTCAACAACGCGAGCGGGATTGTGACCGTGACTCCGTCCCAGGGCTCGCCGGGCGCGAAGCGATATTTCAGTGGCAGCGTCACGCCGGCCATCTCGAGCGTTTTAGGGAAAAGCTCTTCGGTGATATGCGCCGCGACGTGACGCATCACGAACTCGCGGGTCAGGAGCAGCCGATCGCGATCGCCCGCTTCCTGCTTCGCACGCCAGCCCTCGAAGGCCGCCCGTGTCGAGATGTCGGCCGGAATCCGTTCGGCATAGAACGTCGCGATGTTGTCTTCGTCGACCAGCACGTCCTGACGTCGTGCCTTGTGCTCGAGCTCGGCGACCTCGGACAAGAGACGTCGATTGCGCTCGAGAAAGGGAGCCTTGATCGTCGGGTCGCCGGCGACGAGCGCTTCGCGCACGAACACGTCGCGCGCCGCCGCGGGATCGATCGCGCCGTAGGAAACGGGCCGTCGCGCGACGAGCGTCAAGCCGTAGAGCTTCACCCGCTCGCTAGCGACGACCTCGCCGCGCTTCGAATCCCAATGCGCATCGAAATACTCGCGCGCGACGCGATCGCCGGCGACCGATTCGATCCACTCGGGCTCGATCGCACCGGCACAGCGCGCATAAAGACGCGTCGTCTCGGTCAGTTCGGCGGCGAGCACCCATTTCGGCGGCTTGCGCGCGATGCCCGAGCCCGGATGCAAGTGAAAACGAATGCCGCGAGCGCCGTCGTAGCCGCCGTCTTCGTCCTTGTTCCCGATGTTGGACAGCAATCCCGACAGCAGCGATTGATGAATGGCCGCGTAGCGGCGCGCGTCGATGCTTTTCGGCAGACGCTTATCCCATTGCCATCCGGCTTCGGTGAGCTCGTTCGCGAGCTGCTCGTGCACGTCGCGCCATTCGCGCAAGCGCAGATAAGACACGAATTGCTCGCGACAGCGTTCGACGAGCTTGCGATGCGACAGCTTTTGCGCGAGCGCATCGGCGAAGAATTCCCACAGCGCGATCAGCGACAGGAAATCGGAGCGCTCATCGCGAAATTTGAGATGCGCTTGATCGGCCGCCTGCGCGCGCTCGAGCGGGCGCTCACGCGGATCGGGGACCGCGAGCGCGCTCGCGATGACGAGTGCCTCCGCCACGCAGCCGCGTTCCCGCGCCGCCTGGAGAATGCGCCCGATCCGAGGATCGAGCGGCAGCTTCGCGAGCTCGCGTCCGCTCGCGGTCAGCACACGCGCTGAATCGACGGCGTCCAATTCCTGCAACAACTGATAGCCATCCGCAATGGCGCGCGGCGAAGGCGGATCGACGAAAGGGAAACGTTCCGGCGCCGTCAGTCCCAGCGACGCCATCCGCAAGATCACCGCCGCAAGCGAGCTGCGGAGAATTTCCGGATCGGTATAACGCGGCCGTGCGGCGAAGTCGTCTTGATCGAAGAGGTGTACGCAGATGCCGTCGGCAACGCGGCCGCAGCGCCCCGCGCGCTGGATCGCCGCGCTCTGGGAGATTTTCTCGATCTGCAACAGCGTCGTCTTGTTGCGCAAGCTGTAGCGCTTGACCCGCGCGAGCCCGGGATCGACGACGTAGCGAATGCCGGGAACGGTAAGCGAGGTTTCGGCGACGTTCGTCGCGAGCACCAGGCGGCGGCCGGCCGACGGCGCAAAGATCCGCTGCTGCTCGGGGACCGACAAGCGCGCGTAGAGCGGAAGGATTTCGACCGCGGCTGCATACGGCCGTCGCGCCAGCGAGCGGCGCGCCAGCTCACCCGTTTCGCGGATCTCGCGCTCGCCCGGCAAAAACGCGAGGATGTCGCCCGGACCTTCGCGCCAAAGCTCTTCGACGGCCGACACGATCGCTTCCTCGACCGGTTCTTCGTCATCGCCCTCGTCGCTTTCGAGCGGGCGAAAACGGATGTCGACCGGGTACATCCGGCCCGAGACTTCGATCACCGGTGCCGGCCCGTCGGCGCTGCCGAAATGGCGCGCAAAGCGTTCGGCATCGAGCGTCGCCGACGTGATGACGAGCTTGAGATCGGGACGGCGTTGCAACATCTGCTGCAAATAGCCCAACAGGAAGTCGATGTTGAGGCTCCGCTCATGCGCCTCGTCGACGATGATCGTGTCGTAAGCAGCGAGCATGGGATCGCGCTCTGTCTCGGCGAGCAGAATCCCGTCCGTCATCAGCTTGATGTAGGCGTCGGGACTCGTGTGGTCGCTGAATCTGACTTTGTAGCCGACGGCTTCCCCCACCTTTGAGCCCAGCTCCTGGGCAATGCGCGCCGCGACGGCTCGAGCGGCGATACGCCGCGGCTGCGTGTGGCCGATCTGTCCGCGCTCGCCGCGTCCGGCTTCGAGGCAGATCTTCGGAAGCTGCGTCGTCTTTCCCGATCCGGTCTCGCCGCAGATGATCACAACCGGATGCGCGCGGATCGCGGCGGCGATGTCCACGACGCGCTGCGAGACCGGCAGCTCCGGTGGAAATGTCGCATGCGGCTTTCGCGCGGCACGTGCGCCACGGCGCGACACCGAACGCTCGACGGCTTCCCCGATCCGCGCCCACTCGCCGGCAGGCGCCTTTTGTCGTTCGGCGTGTTCGATTCGGCGCGCGAGCCGCAGCGCGTCCGCCGTCATGGCGTCGTTCAGGCGCGCGCGGAGCGCTTGCGTTGATTTGTGCATTGCGGTGCGCGCGGATTCCGCGCCGAAGGGTCGCCCCAAGGCGCGGATTGCTCCCCCTTTGGGGGCAGCGAACGAAGTGAGCGTGGGGGTCCATCATTCTACCGTTCGCGTCAGCCGTCCGTTATGATCGTCGGCATCGCGCCCATTCACGGAGGGAATCGCCATGCGTATCCTGACCCTTGCGACCGCGGCCTGCGCTTTCACGATGCTCGCGGCGTCGAGCCTCGTCGACGCGAAAACATTGCGCTGGGCGAATCGGGGCGACATGCAGACGACCGATCCGCATTCGCAGAACGAAGGACTCACGAACAACATCAACAGCCTCGTTTACGAATTTCTGACCGATCGCGACAAGAAGCTCGGCATTCGTCCGGCGCTCGGCGAATCGTGGCAGCGCGTCAACGACACAACATGGCGCGTCAAACTTCGCCCGGGCGTCAAATTCCACGACGGCACGCCGTTCACCGCGGACGACGTCGTGTTCAGCTACGAGCGCGCCCGCGCCGACACGTCGCAGCTTCGCGTTTATGCGACGCGCGCCGGCGTCCCGAAGAAAATCGACGAGCTGACGGTCGAGTTCACGACCCCTGCGCCCAACCCGACCCAGCTCGAGGACTGGGCGACGATCAACATCATGTCGAAGGCGTGGTGCGAGAAGAATCGCGCGATGAAGCCGCAGAACTACGGTGCGAAGGAGGACATGATCACCGCGCGCCAGGCCAACGGCACCGGTCCCTACATGCTGAAATCGCGCGAGCCCGACGTGAAAACGGTGCTCGTCAAAAATCCGAATTGGTGGGGCATCAAGGCGGGGATCTGGGACGGCAACGTCGACGAGGTCGTGTTCACGCCGATCAACTCCGATGCGACGCGCCTTGCCGCGCTGATCTCCGGCGAGATCGACCTCATCAACGATCCGCCCCCGCAGGACGTGCCGCGCCTGAAGCAGACGCCGAACATCAAGGTGATCGAGGGCGTCGAGAACCGCATCGTGTTCATCGGCATGGACCAGAAACGCGACGAGCTGCTCTATTCGAGCGTCAAGGGCAAGAACCCGTTCAAGGACAAGCGCGTGCGCCAGGCGCTTTACCAGGCGATCGACATCGACGCGATTCACAAGACGACGATGCGCGGTTTGTCGAAGCCGACCGGCGCGCTCTTGCCGGCGCCGCCGCAATCGAGCCCCGATATCGAGGCGCGATTGCCGTACGACAAGGAAAAGGCGAAGAAGCTCCTGGCCGATGCTGGTTTCCCGAACGGTTTCGAAGTGACGCTCGATTGTCCGAACAATCGCTATGTCAACGACGAAAAGATTTGTCAGGCGTTGGCGGCGATGTGGAGCCAGATCGGTGTAGCAACACGCGTCAACGCAATGCCGCGCGCCACCTATTTCCCGAAGCTCGAGAAGACCGACACGAGTCTCTACATGCTGGGCTGGGGCGGAGGGTCGACCGATGCGATGTTCACGCTGCAACCGGTACTGTCGACGTACAGCGGCAAGGGCGATGGCGATTACAACTATGGACGCTACTCGAATCCGAAGCTCGACGCGCTGACGCAAAAGGCAAAGACCGAGATGAATGCCGAGGCGCGCCTCGTCTACATCCAGGAAGCGCTACTCGCGCACAACGCCGAGATCAACCATCTGCCGTTGCATCGGCAGGTGATTCCGTGGGCGTCGCGCGGCAACGTCAGCGTCGTTCATCTCGCGAACAACTTCGTCAATCCGTATTGGGTGAAGGTGCAGTGAGCGCCGCAGGGCACCGACCCAAGCGCGCACGACGCGGACGCACGGCCGCCCGAAGTCGCGTCGTAGGCAGTTGCCAACATTCGTCCCCCTCCGGGGGCAGCGCAGCGGCCGAATGAGGCCGCAAGCGTGGGGGTCCAATGCCTATTATTCGCCATCCGACGGCAGCGCCGGCGCCAACGCGGGATCGGCCGTGGCCGAAGGCGCGGGCGCGAGCGGCGCTTGGATGTAGCGCGTCACGAGCCACGTCATCGCGATCGTTGCGGCGATGGCCGCGGCGCCCGTGACGTACGCGAGCGACGTACCGACCTGGATCGCGCGCCACAGCATCGTCAGCACCGGTCCCGTCGCGACGTACGCCGGCACGATCGTCGGATCAAAGCGGAGCAACAGCCACAGAATGGCCGCCGTGACGATGCCGGCAATCACGCCGACGCCGATCGCATCCAGCACGTTGGCGCCGGTCTGTCCGAGAACCGCGGCAACTTGCAAGACGACGACGATTGCAAAGCCGATCCACAGCCGGCGCGTCCAATTGCGCGTGACATTGGCCGCCAGATAGACGATGAAAAGCGCAATGCCGGCGATGGTCACGATGCCGAGACCGGTGATCACGCCGCCGGCAACGGGCGACCACAACGACGCTGCCGACAGCGATGGCCACAATGGCGCATCACGCCGACCGAGATTGCTCAACGTCGATTCGAGCCCCGCGACGAACAACGCGGCCGCGACGGCGGCCGCCCAGGGCGGCAACATGCCGGCAAGCGGGACGCGATGCGCGCTTCGCGCGTACCAAGCGCCGATCCCCGACGTCAAGCCGAAAAGCAGCGCGGCAAGCAACGCACCGACGAGCGCGCCCAGTAGCAGCATCGACACCTGCGACGCAACCGGCTCGGCCGTGCCGAGTTGCATCCGCACGAGCGGCCACGCATTGGCGAGCGCGAGGAGCGCCAGCACGAACGAAAGAGCGGCCACGATCTTGACGGCGCGCGTGTCGCAGCGCCCCTTGGTCCAACCCATCACGCCAAGGACGATTCCGGCGAGCCCCGCCAGCAGGAACACGATGCCGGCGCTGATCTTGACCACGCTTTGCCGGTTGTCGCGCCGCTGCTCAGCGCGTTGCCACTCTTCGGGGACCTGGATCAACCGTCCCGAGCCGGCAACTTCGTCGCCGGCGATCTGAACGATGTAGCGCAGCTCGCCATCCTTACCGACGTCAACGCGGGGATCGGTGAACATGAACGCCCAATCGGTGCGCGCAACGCGGTTGTTCTCGTCGGCGCCGACCTCCTTCACCGCGGCGGGATCGATGCCGAACTTGTTACGAAGCTCGCGGTCGGCGAGCGCGAGCGCGGCGTCACGCGACAAGCGCGCGCCCGCGCGGCCTTGCGGCAGCGCGTGGCGCAGCGTGCGGACCGTTCCATCGCCCGCGACTGCGATGCGCCATTCCTCGGCGCGCTCGGCGACGTCGCCTTCGAACTTCGCAAATCGAACGTCCCAGATCGGCGGCGCCAGCGCGTTGCCTATCAGTTTGCGATAAGTCTCGGGTCCGGCCTCTCGCCAAACGAACTTGTGCCATTGCCATTGCGGTCCATCATCGGTCGCGAGCTTGATCGTCGCCATCCGCTGCCATTCGTCGCCCAGCTTGACGCCGCGCCCGGCGAGCGCCTTTTCGGCGATTGCGATGGCGGCATCGCGGTCGAGCGTCAGCACCGGCGCGTCGACGTGAAACGGCGTGAACACGAGCCATGCGATGGCGCCGGCGATGCCAAGCGCGGGCAGTGCGCGCTGGAACGCCGAGGCAATGCCGGCGATCGACAATGCGCTCGCGTGCGGCTCGTGCGCCGCTTCCGCAATCGCGGCGGCCTGTGGTTGCCACGCCCCATTGCGCAGCGACTCGGGCAGCTCGCGCCATGCACCGGCCTGAACGCGCCGCCACGCGATCATCGCGAGCGGGACAAGCCCCGCAGCGACGATCAACGCTTGTTGAACGAATGCATAAGGCGCGTCGACGAGAAAAATGGGGATTGCAAACAGCGTGAGATCGAAAGTGGCATGCAGGATCACCGTCGTCAGAAGCCCGAACCGGAGAAAGATCAGCGCCCAGATCATCGACGGCACGATCAGCTCCACCAACCGCGCATACGACGGGAAACCGGGATAGTTGGCATGTGCGCCGCCGAAGACCAACGCCTGCAACACGAATGCGATCGCGATTCCGAGCGTGCGGCGACCGTAACGCTGTCCGATCAGTGCGCCAAGCGAGAGCGGAATCGCGCGAAAAACGCATTCCTCCATGAAGCCGGCCTGCAGCGAAATCGCGATCGGCGACAGGGACGGAATCCAGGATCCGAGAATGTTCGGATCGGACAGCATCTCGGAGGGTTGCCACCATCCCAGCCACTTGTTCGTCGCGTAATAGAACGCAGCGACCAGCGCGAGCTCGAGGGGAACGAAGAGGTAACCGCCGACCGTTCGGCCCAATGCTTGTCGCGTCGGACCGCCTTCGCGCGACCACAGGCGCCAGAGCTGCGGTTGATGCGGAAACGCCCGACGAGACAGTGACTCCGCGGCCATGAAAGCGAGCGCGTATCCGAGCGCGGCGGCCGTCAGTAAAAAGATGAACGCGCCTGCCTGCTTGAACCAGAATGTCGTCAACGTTTCGGTCGTGTCGGCGCGAAACCAGTTCTCCGGCGCAGCGGCAAGGCCCGACAACGCGAGCAACCCGCCCACGACAAGTCCCGCGACGAACGCGGGCCGCCAAAGGAGCCAGTGGCGTCGCAGCAGCCACAGCACCGCGAGAATGCAACCGCCGATTCCGTAGAGCAACCCAGCCGCCGCGCTCGCCGCACCGGCGATCAAATTGTTCGCGCTCCGCAGCTCCTGATAGCGACGATCGAACGATTCGGGGACGAAGACGAACGGGACGACGCTGGTCAGCTCGTCGCCTTTGACGCTCAAGGTCAAGCGAATGCGCGCGTCGCCGAGCTTCTCCGGACGCTCGTAGACGAACGCGTGGTCGACGCGATCGTTCTTCATCGTCTGCTGAGAATGCTCGAGCAACTTGTACTGTGAGAAATCCACGTGCCAGTCGGCGTGCGCACGGTCTTCGGCAAGCGCGCGGGCTTGCGTCGCGTCGAGGGCCTTGGTGGCGGGATTGTGAACGTAGGTCTCCGGCAGGCGGCGATTGAATCCGTAGGGCGTGCCGTCAGGCTTGAATCGGATGACGGACTCCTCGATGGTGCCGGGGGCGAACAGGCGCACGTCCCACCAATACGGCGCATAGAGGTCGCCGCGCGTGAGCTCGGCGAACGCGCTCCTGCCGCCGCCTTCGAGCTCGACGTAGTTTTGCGTGTGACTGTCGTGGCTGAAGCGCGCTGCGGCGCGCGCGTCGGGCGGCGCGAGCCCATAGCGCTTTCCCACGGCTTCGCCTTGCGCCAGCGCTTGCGCGCGCTCCATCTTGATATCGAGATTGACGAGAGGGATCGCGAGCGGAAACAGCCGCGCCGCGACGAATAGCGCGACAAGCGACAGCGCGCAATACGCGATCCAGAACAGCGGTCGACGCGTCATCGAGCTTGAGCCGAGGTCCAGTTCTTATCCCTGTGGCCGAGCGGACCGTTTCTTGTGGCGAGCGGACCGTTGGTTCGGTACATCGTACCTGAGCGGTGGTTGATCGAGCTGACCGGCTGCAATCCGATCGAAGCCAACGTTTGGCACGCGTCCTGCCTTTCGGGTTCCGACCGATCGCCGATGTCTGAAGTGGACGTCCGGCGGGACGCATTTTGGGCACGAAGTGACGCGAATTGCGGTCGAGCCGTTCCCACCTGGGGAAACGCGGCTCAAGAACGCGACGATCTTCACTCCGACATAGGACTACGACCGACTGCTTCTCGATGCTCAAATTCCTGACCCGCGCGGAAAAAGTGGAAGCGGACGGCGTCATCAGCGCCGAGAGCGCCGATGCGTTCTGGCGGTCGCTCCCGCATCAGGATCCGATCGATTCGCAACGTGCGATCTGCGATGCCCTCGCATCGGTCCGCGGACCGCGAGGCCCCGAGCTCAACCGTTTGCGCGCGCTGCTCGCGCTCGAGCGCCGCTCCGAGGCGCTGGTCGAGAGCCTTCTGTCGGAATACGTATCGCCGAACAGCGTCGCGCAGGAGCGCGAGGTCAAGCTTCGGCAGTCGATCGTGGAGCTGGTTCGATCCTTCGCGCTTGCCTACGAGTATTTCCTCCGCCACGTTCGGGACGGCACATCTGGAGCGGAATGGCATGCGCATGCACCGGCCGTTCTCGTCCATTTGTTCCGGCATCGTGAAATCGACCTCCTTCTTTCGCTATACCGGTTCGAGTCGTGGCCGCGCGGCCGTTGGAAGGATCTCTTCGGCGCGTACGAATTCGCATCGGCGCATGGGCTTGCGCGTCAGCCGGTCGAGATCGATTTTCGAGGCGGCAAAGCGACCCAATCCGTCACGCTCGAGCAAGCGCTGATTCGAGTCCTGCTCTTGCAGCTGACCGGCGACGGTCGTTTTCTTCCCTTCGATATCGCAGTCGCACGCGACGAAATCGCGCGTTGGAGCGATCGGCTGTCGCTCGAGACCGTCGATGACAAAGGGCTCGGTCCGCAATCGACGGGCTATGTGGTGGATCTGTCCGGCTATCGTCCGCTTCGCCGTCCGTCGTCGATCGATTCGGGCACCGGCCAGCGCCGGAGACTCGATACGACCCCAATCACCGTCGCGGTGGAGCGCGACATCGCCGCGGTCCGTAACGCGCCGGCCGAAACAGGCGCCGAAGCGCTGCTGCGCGCGCGCCGCCTCGCGTTGTTGCTCAAGCTCTCGAATCTGTTTGCAACGCAGCCGCCGCGCATCAAACGGCGCGGCGAACGGATGAAGATGGAATCGGTGGCCGTCCAAGCGATCATCGGCGGTCTTCCGAGCATTGGTCGAATGCTGCGCAGCGAATCGAAGCGGATCGCCGAGGCCGACCAAGGGACGCCGCCTTATATCGACGAAATCACGATCACCGACGTTCCAGAGTACGGCGGCACGAGCAATGCCGTCGTGCGCGACGCAGCGGCGGGAATCCTGCCGATTGCCGGTGTCGATGCGATGCAGCCGCTGTGGCAAGTCCATGATCGAAGCGAATCGGGGTGTCTCTTGCGCGGCCAAACACTCGATACGCGTCAGTCGCTTCCGGGATCGCTGATGGCGCTCCGCGAGCACGATGCACCGTGGACGATCGGCGTCGTGCGGCGCTTGAATCGGCCCGCCTGCGCAGCGGTCGAGCTCGGCATCGAGCACATCGGACGCAATCCGCAACGCGTCATGATGATGGGCGCCCCGACCGCCGATGGCAAGCGCGCGAAATTCGTCGCGCTCTATCTTCCCGAATGCGATGCGTATCCGCGGATCCCGATCAAGACGTTGATCATTCCCGCGCATGAATACAGTCCCGCGCGCGTGGTCACGCTCGTGTCGACGACGAGCGAGACCGCGATCCGTCTCAAGGACCCGATCGAGAGCCAGCGCGACTTCGTCTGGACGTCGTTCGACCTGGTCGAACGGGAACGCCGCCGTTAATGGCGCTTGCGACGGACCGGCGATTCAGTCGATCGCCTTCGTGATTTCTTCCACGACTTTTTTCGCGTCGCCGAACACCATCATCGTCTTGTCCATGTAGAACAGCGGATTGTCGAGACCGGCGTAGCCGGCGGCCATCGATCGCTTGTTGACGATGACGTTGCGCGCCTTGTGCGCTTCGAGGATCGGCATTCCGTAGATTGCGCTGCCCTTTTGCTCCGCGAGCGGATTGACGACGTCGTTCGCACCGAGGATCAGCGCGATGTCGGTCGTGCCGAATTCACCGTTGATGTCGTCCATCTCGAACACCTGGTCGTACGGAACTTCTGCTTCGGCGAGGAGCACGTTCATGTGCCCCGGCATGCGGCCGGCAACCGGATGGATCGCATATTTGACTTCGATGCCCTTGGCGCGAAGCTTATCGGCCATTTCCTTCACCGCGTGCTGCGCGCGCGCAACCGCGAGCCCGTAGCCCGGCACGATGATCACGCGCTCCGCATTGCCCATCAGGAAAGCGGCATCATCGGCGGACCCCGACTTCACCGTCTTCTGTTCCGCGCCCTCCGCAGCCGAACCCGGCTCGGCACCGAAGCCGCCGAGAATCACGTTGAAGAACGACCGATTCATCGCCTTGCACATGATGTACGACAGGATCGCGCCGGACGAGCCGACGAGCGATCCCGCGATGATCAGCATCGGATTGTTGAGCGAGAAGCCGATGCCGGCAGCCGCCCAACCCGAATAGCTGTTCAACATGGAGATCACGACCGGCATGTCGGCGCCGCCGATCGGAATGATGATCAGCACCCCGAGAAGAAATGCGATCGCCGTCATCAAGATGTACGGCGTCCATTTACCCTCGTCGGGCGACAGGAAGAACCAGACGCCGAAGCCGATCATCGCGAGCGCCAGCAACAAATTCACCCAGTGCTGTCCTGCGAACACGACCGGCGCGCTGCGGATCTTTCCCGATAGCTTGCCGAACGCGATCACCGAGCCTGAAAACGTGATCGCGCCGATGAATGTGCCGATGAAGAGCTCGAGCTTGTTGCCGGTCGGAATCGGCACCGGCAGACTGAACGCCGCCGGATCGTGAATCGCGGCGATCGCGATCAGCACGGCCGCCATACCGACGAGCGAATGGAACGCGGCAACCAGCTCGGGCATCTGCGTCATCTGCACACGCCGAGCGATCACCGCGCCGATGATGCCGCCGATCGCGATGCCGCCGAGGATGTAGCCGACGTTCTTCGTGTGCGAGAAGACGAGCGCGAGCGTGACAAGTACGGCGATCGCCATTCCGATGATGCCGAGCAGATTGCCCCGCCGCGCCGTCGTCGGATGCGACAAGCCCTTGAGCGCCAGAATGAAGCAGATCGAGGCGACCAGATACCAGAGGGCGACCTGATTGGCGCTCATCGATGTGTCCCCATGCTCACTTCTTCTCCGGCGCCGCGATCTTCGGCGCTTTCTTCTTGAACATGTCGAGCATTCGCTGCGTCACGAGGAAGCCGCCGAACGCATTGATCGATGCCATCACGACCGCCGCGACGCCGACCCAGCCGCCCCAATCGAAGATCGCGGGACCGGCGGCGAGCATGGCGCCGACCAGAATGATCGCCGAGATCGCATTCGTCACCGACATCAGCGGCGTATGCAAAGCGGGCGTCACGCTCCATACGACGTGATAGCCGACGAAGATCGCGAGCACGAAGATGATCAGATAAAAAACAATCGGGTCGACGCCTGTGGTCATTTCTTGTCTCCTTCAACTCCTCGGCACGACCTGTCCGTTATCGCAGACCATGGTCGCCTTGACGATTTCGTCGTCGCGCGCGAGAGCGAAGTCGCCGGTCTTGACGTTGAGCGACAACGCGAGAAAGTTGAGCACGTTCCGCGCGTAGAGCGCCGAGGCATCGGTGGCAACGCGCGCCGGCAAGTTCGTCGTGCCGATGATCGTCACGCCGTTGACGTGCGCGATCTTGTCGACTTCGGAGCCTTCGACATTGCCGCCCTGCTCGACGGCCAGATCGACGATCACCGCACCTTGCTTCATCGTCTTGACGGTATCCGCCTTGATGAGCTTCGGCGCCGGCCGTCCCGGGATCAGCGCGGTCGTTATGAGGATATCGACCGTCTTGCATCGCTCGGCGATGATCGCCGCTTGACGCGCCATCCATGCCGGCGGCATTGGTCGGGCATAGCCGCCGACACCCTCCGCGATTTGCTTTTCTTCGTCGGTCTCGTATGGCACGTCGACCCACTTCGCGCCGAGCGACTCGACCTGATCCTTGACCGATGGACGCACGTCGGAGGCCTCGATCACCGCCCCCAATCGTTTCGCGGTCGCAATGGCCTGCAAGCCGGCCACACCGACGCCGAGAACCAGCACCCGCGCCGCTTTCACCGTACCCGCCGCGGTCATCAGCATCGGCATGAATTTGCCGTACGCGTCTGCGGCCATCACCACGGCCTTGTAGCCGGCGATGTTCGCCTGTGACGACAATACGTCCATCGATTGCGCACGGGTAATCCGCGGCAGCCATTCGAGCGCGAAGCCCGTGACGCCGGTTCCCGCGAGCGCTTGCAAGCCGGCCGCATCGAACGGTTCCAGCAGTCCGATGACCGATGCGCCGCGCTTCAGGCGTCCGAGCTCTTCGTCGCGCGGGGCGCGAACTTTCAGAACGAGATCGCTGCCGAGAGCGTCTGCGGCCGACCCGATCGTCGCGCCCGCTGCCGTGTAATCGGCGTCCGTCACGCTGCTCGCCATCCCGGCACCGGCTTCGACGACGATGGCGTGCTTGCCGCTTGCGGCCATCTTCTTGACGGTTTCCGCGGTGGCGGCGACACGGGTTTCACCTTCGCGCGTCTCGCGCGGAATGCCGATCTGCATGGCACCTATCCCTTGTCGGCCGCCATCGAAGCTTGCCGCCGCCGACACTTTTATTCCGTGATTTGCGTCTATCGTGCCACAACCATCGTACCGCGCCGGGACGCGCCTTACAGCGCGGCGGCGATGGCACGCCCGAACTCCGTGGTCGTCGCGCGACCGCCGATATCGGGGGTACGAGGGCAAGCAGCATCGGCCAGCACTTTTTCGATGGCTGTGACAACCGCGCGTCCCGCTTCGCGATGGCCGAAAAAGTCGAGCAGCATGGCGCCGGACCAAATCTGTCCGATTGGATTCGCGATTCCCTTTCCCGCAATATCGGGCGCCGATCCGTGCACCGGCTCGAACAGCGAGGGAAACGTGCGCTCCGGATTGATGTTGCCCGACGGCGCGATGCCGATCGTTCCGCAAACCGACGGCCCGAGATCCGAAAGGATGTCGCCGAACAGATTGGACGCGACGACGACGTCGAACACCTGCGGCCGCTGGACGAAATGCGCGCACAGGATATCGATGTGGAACTGATCGGTGCGAATATCGGGATACGTTGCCGTCATCGCGCGAAAACGCTCGTCCCAATACGGCATCGTGATCGAGATGCCGTTCGATTTGGTCGCCGACGTCAAATGCTTTTGCGGACGCGTGCGCGCGAGCTCGAAAGCGAACTTCATGATCCGGTCGACGCCCTTGCGCGAGAACACGGTTTCCTGGAACACGATCTCGCGATCCGTGCCCTCGAACATCCGTCCGCCGACCGACGAGTATTCGCCTTCGGTGTTCTCACGGACCACGACGAAATCGATGTCACCCGGCTTGCAGTTCGCGAGCGGCGTCGGAATGCCCGGCATCAAACGACAGGGGCGAAGATTGACGTATTGATCGAAACGACGTCGAAACTGGATCAGCGATCCCCATAGCGACACGTGATCGGGCACCGTCGCCGGCCAGCCGACGGCGCCGTAATAGATCGCCTCGAAATCGCGCAACTGCTCGAACCAATCCTCCGGCATCATGCGACCGTGGCGCGCGTAGTAATCGCAGCTCCAGTCGAAATGCGTGAACGCGAGCTCGATGCCGAATTTTTTCGCGACGGCCTCGAGGACGCGCTGTCCTTCCGGCATCACTTCCTTGCCGATGCCGTCGCCCGGCATCACGGCGATTCGATGCGCTGCCATCTGGGATCCTTTATTCTCGGTTGCGGCGGTCATTGTAAAGGCTGCGGCGGGCTCGCGACGGCGCGCCGCCGGCGCCCAGTGGCTCATCCGTTTGGCCGATGGCATAGCCGCGCCGCCTCTCCTAAGCTCCCTTCACGTATTTCGTCTGACTCGGGAGAACAAATGAGCGCACGCAATTACTGGATTGGCGTCGTATCGAAAGCGCATGCCTACGCAGCCATCGGCGGCGGCTACGTTGAGTTGAATCACGGCAAGGCGGCACCGCTCGAGCGGATGCGTGAAGGCGACGGCGTCGCCCTCTACTCGCCGCGAACCAACGATCCCGATGGCGAGCGGGTGCAGGCATTCACGGCGATCGGTCGGGTCACCGGAAGCGCGATCGTCCAGGCGCGCACGAGCGACGGCTTCGCGCCCTTTCGGCGCGCCGTTCACTATTGGCCGGCGAACGACGCACCGATCAAACCGTTGATCGAGCCGCTGTCATTCATTCGCAGCAAGCTTCATTGGGGTGCGCCGTTCCGGTTCGGCTTCATCAGGATTTCGGAGAGCGACTTCTCACAGATCGCCAGCGCGATGGGGCGCGATTTCGCGTGCGATTTTCCTCCGATGGCATCGGCGCCGCAGCGGGTCGAGTCGCGCGCGTTTCCGGCATAGCATTGCTTGCGGACCCTGGGCGCTGGCCGAGTGCGCTAACATTGTCAATCCAGGTCTCCGATTGGGCGCATGAAACAGACGTTCCTCGACTTCGAGCAGCCGATTGCCGAACTCCAGCTAAAGATCGACGAGCTCCGCTACGTGCACGAAGACTCGGCCGTCGATATTTCGGACGAGATCACGCGGCTCTCCAAAAAGAGCCAGCTTCTGACGAAGGAAATCTACGGCAAGCTGTCGGCCTGGCAAATCGCGCAGGTGGCGCGCCATCCACAGCGACCGTACACGCTCGATTACGTGAGCGCCTTGTTCACCGATTTTCGCGAGCTCCACGGCGATCGCGGCTATGCGGACGACGCGGCAATCGTCGGCGGACTCGCGCGTTTCAATGGGAAGCCCTGCATGGTGATCGGCCATCAAAAGGGTCGCGACACCAAGGAAAAAATCCACCGCAATTTCGGCATGCCGCGGCCCGAAGGCTATCGGAAGGCGCTGCGGCTGATGAAGCTCGCCGAGAAGTTCGAGCTTCCGCTGTTCACGTTCGTCGACACGCCGGGCGCTTATCCGGGGATCGGCGCCGAGGAGCGCGGCCAATCGGAGGCGATCGGCCGCAACCTGTACGAGATGGCCGGTTTGCGGATTCCGATTATTGTCACCGTCATCGGCGAAGGCGGCTCGGGCGGCGCGCTCGCCATCGCGATCGGCGATGTCACGTTGATGTTGCAATACGCAACCTACTCGGTCATTTCGCCGGAAGGTTGCGCCTCGATCCTGTGGAAGTCAGCCGAGCACGCGCCCGAGGCAGCGGAGACGTTGGGCATCACGTCCGCGCGGTTGAAGCAGCTCGGCCTCATCGACAAGGTCGTCAACGAGCCGCTCGGGGGTGCGCATCGCGATCATGCAGCGATGATGGTGACGCTCAAGAAGGCCCTCGTCGAAGCGCTGCGCAACGTCCAAGAGCAACCGCTCGATACGCTCCTGGAAGCCCGCGAGGACAAGATCCTCGGTTATGGCAAGTTCAAGGAGATGGTCCCCAGCTGACGCCGTCAGCCCGCGAGTCGGTGGGCGGCTCGTGCGGCATGACGACGCGGCGCGCGTGACGACGGCGATCGAGCGGGCGCTTACGGCGCACGTGCCGAACGGCTCGACGCTGATCGTCGCGCTTTCGGGGGGCCGCGATTCCGTTGCGCTTCTCGATGCAACGCTCGGTTGCGCAAAGCCTCGGGCGCTCGACATCGTTGCCGTGCACGTCCACCATGGTCTTTCGATTCACGCGGATCACTGGGCGCAGTTCTGCGCCAAGCTCTGCGGTGCGAGGAACGTGCGATTGCTGGAGCGGCGGGTCGATGTGCCGCGATTGCCCGGAACCAGCGTCGAGGCGGCGGCACGACGGGTACGATACGACGCGCTGGCGGACGCCGCATCGGCGCTCAACGCGTGCGCGCTATTCCTCGCCCATCATCAGGACGACCAGGCCGAGACCGTTCTGCTCCAATTGCTCCGCGGGGCGGGTCCGCACGGTCTCGCGGCGATGCCGTCATCGCGAATCGATTCCGCCGGTCGGTTATGGATTCGTCCGTTGCTCGACGTGCCTCGATCCGCAATCGACGCTTACGTCCATGGACGCCGCCTCGCGTGGATCGACGACGACAGCAACATCGATTCGCGGTTTGCGCGAAATGCGCTTCGCGCTCACGTCGTGCCGTCACTGGCATCCGTTGCCGGCGGCTATCCCGCAACGGTGGCGCGTGCCTCTCTGCATCAGGCAGAGGCGGCACAGCTCGCGGACGATATGGCGCTGCATGACGCGATGGACGCATTCGACGGCGTAACGCTGTCCCGAGCGGCGCTCGTCGAGCTGCCTGCCTATCGCGCGCGCAATCTGCTGCGCTGGTTTCTGCGCACGCGCGGACTTGCTGCGGCTTCGATGGCGCGCCTCGAGGCGATGCACCGACAGCTGTGCGAAGCACGCGTCGACGCACGCGTGTCGCTTCAGCACGCAGGCGCCGAAATCGGCATTCATCGCGACCGTATCGTCGTCCACCGTTCGGCGCCAGCGCCGTTCGAGCGCGACTGGCACGGCGAAGCCGCCGTCGCGCTGCCGCATGGAACGCTTCGATTTCTCCAGAGCCGGGGCGAATCCAACAATACCGCGCTGCTTCGTGGCAACGTCGTGATCCGTTCCCGCCGCGGCGGCGAGCGGATCCAGCTCGCCATGAATCGGCCGCGTCAGGCATTGAAATCACTGCTGCAACAAGCGGGTGTGCCGGTCTGGACGCGTCGGGGACTTCCGCTCGTCTTCTGCGGTGACGCGCTCGCGTGTGTGCCGGGAATCGGCGTCGACCACCGCTTCATGCCGTCCCCGGGCGACGTCGGTTACGAAGTCGTCTGGGACGAAAGCTAGAGCGGCGCCCCTCAGCGGACGCCGCACCCAAAGCGTCGCTACCTCAAGGCTTGAAGCCGGTCTCTTTGTAGACGGCCTCGATGATGTCCTTGCCGATACGCGACTCGTTCTCCTTGTGCACGATCAGGAGCGCCCGCTTCCACGCCTCTTTTTCCTGCGGCGTCAGCGTGATGATTTCGGTCTTGCCCGACGCCTTGACCGCGGCGAGCGCATCTTCGTTCTCCTTCTTCGCGATGTCGTTCGCGTACTTGGTCGCATCCTTCATCGCGCCTTCGAGCGTCGTGCGGATATCGGCGGGAAGTCCATCCCAGAACTTCTTGTTGACGATGACCGCATACTGGATCACGCCGTGCTCGGTGAGCGTCAGCTCCTTTTGCACCTCGAACATCTTTTGCGTGTAGAAATTCGACGGCGGATTTTCGGAGCCGTCGACCACGCCGGTCTGCATCGCCTGATAGACCTCGGAGAACGCCATGACCTGCGGCAGCGCACCCAGTGCGCGCATTTCGCTGTCGAGGACCTTCGAGGACTGGATGCGCATCTTGAGTCCCTTCATGTCCTCGGGTTTGCGGAGCGTCTTGTTGGCGCTCATGTCCTTGAAGCCGTTGTCCCAATACGCGAGGCCCGTGATGCCCTTCGACTCGAGCTTCTTGAACAAGAGTTTTCCGACCGGCCCGTCGCACACCTTGTGCAGCTCGTCATAGCTGTCGAACATGTACGGCAGGTCGAAGACTTCGAACTCGCGCGCGCCCAGTGGCCCGAACTTGGATACCGACGGTGCCAGCATTTGCACGGAACCGAGCTGCAGCGCTTCCATTTCCTCCCCGTCTTTGAACAGCGCGCTGTTCGGGTACACCTCCACGCGCACCCGTCCCTTGGTGCGCTCCTCGGCGATTTTCTTGAAATAATCGGCGCCCTTGCCCTTCGGCGTGTTGACGGCGACGACGTGGCTGAACTTGATGACGATCGGCTGCTGCGCAGAGGCGTTGAATGCTACGAGACCCAGCGCGCAAACCGCAGTGAGCAATACGCGGAATTTCATTTATCCTTCCTCCGAAAATTGACGACCGTTTGAATCGGATTTCCCGAGGCCGGTCGCGATGCGCCGCGAGAGCTTGCTGCCGTTGTAAGCAACCGTTAAGATTTGGCGGCAGCGCGGCGGTCGCGAGTATGTTACCGCGTCCGTCGATGGGGCGTGCCGGGGGTTGGGGCGTTGAACTGCAAAATTCCCGGTGTCATGCCGTGATCGGCGCCGGTTCGGCAAAAATTGCGACCGCCGTGCAACGAAAATTGAGCTGTCATCGAATAATGGGAGGAGATCATGGACAAGTAATCGAGCGGACGTGCTCGCTCAGGTGGGTATTGGCTGGGGGGATGCGCGTTGGCGATTGCGCTCGCATCGCCCTTTGCTGCACATAACGCACAAGCCGTGTCCTTTTGCGTGCCGGGCCCCGGCGATCGGCCGGAGGCGGGATTGCAAGGCGCGGTGTCCCTTGCAGAGCGGACGGCTCCGGGCGGGTTTCAGGGTCACTGGTGCGGGATGCAATTCGTCGGCGGACATACGCTGTTTGATCGCGGCAGCTACGGCGACACACAGCTGATCCGCCATTGCGCCTATTCGAGCATGCGCGATCCCTCGGATCTGAACGCGCCGACGACCGGCGTTGTCGTCATGGATGTCAGCGTTCCGTCGCAACCGAAGGACATTCAAGTATTGAGAACGCCCGCGATGGTGCGAGCATATTCCGCTTTCGAGATCCAGCAAAACACGATGGTCGGCGCGTTCAAGGATTTCGGGCCGAACGGCATTAATCCATTGGACATCTACGACGTTTCGGGCGACTGTCTGCACCCGAAATATCTGTCCACGATCAACGTCGCCTCGGGCAATCACGACGGCTGGCTCACGCCCGACACCAATACGTACTACGGCATTCCATTCGGAGGAGCGCGTCTCCAGACCAATCCGAGTCGCGCCGACGTGCACGTGACCGATCTGACCGACAAGGTTCACCCGAAGCAATTAATGACGTGGAACCGGCTGCAATTGCCCGCCGATGTGCAGGCACGCACCAACGGTGCGACGAACTTCCACGACATCAGCACCAATGACAAGGGCACGCGCGTCTACATGGCGCTCTACGGCGGAGTCAATTCGCTCGGCGGCAACAACAACGATCCGAACCAGCGGTGCGCCAACGGGCTGTTGATTCTCGACTCGACCGACGTCGCGGAGCGCAAAGCGAATCCGCAGCTTCGCAATATCAATTATCTGTCGTGGTGCGACCAGCAGGTCGATCCCGATTTCGGCGACGGCTCGAGCGCATCGGCGCACGCAACCGAGTACGTGATCCACGAGAACGGCAAGGAATACATCGTCACCACCGACGAGTCGGGCGGCGGCTTGAATGGCGATGCGGCAGGCGTGTGTGCGCAGCGCACTTACGCGCGGATCATCGACATCAGCGATGAGCTGCACCCGAAGGTGGTGAGCACCTACAAGCCCGATGTGAACAAGCCGGAAAACTGCGCCGCCAGTCTCGCGGCGGCCACGACGGGCGGCATGCTGCATTACATCGGCTTCGACGACCGCTATCACATGCGTCTCGTCATCTACGCAGGCGCCAACCAAGGCATGCGAGTCGTCGATTTCCGCGATCCGGCCAATCCGAAGGAGATCGCGTACTACAACGCGCCGCGCCATACGACGACGCCGGCCAATGGCCAGGACTTCACGAGGCCGGATCCGCGTTACGACACGGCGAATTGCATGTTCTACACCGGCTGGAATCAGGGTGGCTTGAAGATCCTCGAGCTCACGAATCCGGATTACAACCCGTGCATGCGTCGAACGGCGAACGGCGGCGGCTTCATCGGCGAGGGCAAGAACAAGATCAACGTTTCCGTTCAAGCAGAGCGGACGTCCGCGGGCATCGACGGCGGCGTGACGCTCAACGATCACAATGCCGATGCCAAGATCGTCATCGATAAGCTCTCGTTCCTCGGCAGCGTACGCGATGCGTGCGGCGCGGTACCCGCGGAAGCCAACTCGGTGCAATTCAATGGAACCGGCACGTTCAACGGCGCGAGCGCAACCTTCCGCATTTGCGTGCAAGACAACCATCACGGCAACAAGGGCGCTCCGGATAACTTCCATCTCGTCTGTACCGCGGGCTGCAACTACAGTGCCGGCGGATCGATCAATGGAGGCAAGCTGCAAGTGCACCAGAACTAAAGCGTCATTCCCGATCTCCGCGCCGCGGTCATTCGCAAATGGCCGTGGCGATTTTTTTGCAACTTGAAAAAACTTTGTCTCATCCTCGCGATCGCCGCATAACGCGTACTGCGCTGGCTTGCGGCGCGTGCACCGCGTCTCCGGCGCTGGCGCATGGATTCGGACAGCGCTTCGATTTGCCGCTGCCGTTGACCTTGTGGCTGGGCGGCGCCGGCGCAACGATCGTCTTGACGTTCGCAATGATCGCGCTCTTCGTTCGGGAGCGATCCCTCCGCGGCGCCTATCCGAGCGTCGATATCGGGCGCTCGGCCATCGTTCGCGTTCTACTTGATTCGCGCTTCGTCGGCGGCCTTCGCGTCATTGCCGTGGCGTTGTTTGCGCTGGCGATCGGCACTGGTTTATTCGGCGCGCAGAGCGCCTATACAAATCTCATCGTCACGATGGTGTGGGTCGTGTGGTGGGTCGGCTTTGCGTTCGTTTGCGCGCTGATCGGGAACGTCTGGGCGCTCGTGAATCCGCTGGAGATGATCTTTTTGTGGGCCGAGCGTGCACTTGCGAGCGCGGCGCGTGCCCGGCCAATCGCGAAGCACGATTGCGATTCAGCGCAGGTCGGCGCATGGCCCGCCGTCGCTTTGTTCTGGATTTTCGCGTGGTGCGAGCTCATTTGGAGGGGCAAGGACGTGCCGTCCGAGCTCGCGGCCGCCGTCATCGGATACGCGGTCATCACCTGGCTCGGGATGTCCATCTTCGGCGCGGCGCGTTGGCTCGCAAGCGGAGAGGCGTTCTCGATGGCCTTCGGCGTGTTGGCACGTTTCGCGCCGCTCGACGTCGCGATACGCGGCAAAAAGCCCGTCATCGAGCTGCGTCCGCCGGGCGCGGGGCTCATGCTCGCCAAGCCGGTACGCTTTTCCTACATGTTCTTCGTGCTGTTGATGCTGGCGACGGTAACCTTCGACGGCTTTCAGGAAACGCCGTTGATGCAGCGGATCGATACGGCGGCGCAGATGTCGCGGCTCACCGCGACTGCGTTGTTCGAGCTATCGGAATGGGGATTCGACGAAACGCAGCTCGTCCATACCGCTGCGCTTGTCGCGTTTCCACTTTTGTTTCTGGCCGCGTTCTGGAGCGCGTGCACGATGATGGTCTGGCTGCGGAGCCCGGGATCGTCAACCATCGAACGTCCGCGGCCGACCGTCAGCGAGGTCGCTCGCACATTCGTCCTGACCCTTGTACCGATCGCCGTTGCCTACCACTTATCGCATTACTTCTCGTTACTGTTGACCGCGGGACAATTCATCATCCCGCTTGCATCCGATCCGTTCGGATTCGGATGGAATCTTTTCGGAACGGCGCAGTACAAGGTCGATCTGGGGATCGTAAGCCCGTATGTCGTCTGGTACACCGCGGTGACGCTGATCGTCATCGGCCACGTGATCGCGGTGTATCTTGCGCACGTCGATGCGCTGCGAATTTTCGGCGATCGCCGAGCGGCATTGTCGAGCCAGATCCCGATGATGCTGCTGATGATTGCCTACACGACGTTGAGCCTGTGGATCTTCGCTCAGCCCATCGTCGGGTGAGTCCGCGCCGACTCGGCATGAATTTAAGGCGGCGTCTTTTGCGATTTTCGTTGCGCGGCCGCTTGATAAGCGAGATCGTTCGTCGACCAGTGCAGATGGACGATCCGGAACAGATCGCCGGTGCGCCGCAGAATCACGGTCTCGAGCAGCGTCTGATCGATCGGCGTGCCGTCCGATTGCGTGCCGGTCACGTGGTAGCTGCTCAAAACCCAGCGCTCGTTGCCCTCCCCGCCCACGCGGCGCGTCTCGAGCTTCCATTGCGTGACCGCCGCAACGTCGATGTCGGATGGAAGATGCGCGAATGCATACGTCTCGGCCGTGGGATCGATCGCGCCGAATTCGAACACGACCAAACCGCGATCGAGCAGCGACAAGGCGGCCGCCGTGTTCTTGCTCCGCAGCGCCGCATGAAAGTCATCGACGGCATCGGCGGGCGTCCGCGTCTGTGCACCGGCCGCGCCGACCACAAAGGATGAGACAACGAAGAGCAGCGCCGGCTTCATCACCCGCCGGTGGATATTCTTCAAAAGCGCGCGCACTTCAAATACCCGCCTGAGACGCGGCCTGCGGATCTTTTCCAAGCTCCTCGATGATAAAGACATCGCTGACGGCGAGTCCGTCCAACGGGCCATCGCGCAGGGTGATTGTCACTTCCGACGCGGTATTCCCTTGGACTTCGAATACGCTCGCGAATCGCTTTCCAGCCAAAACGGTGAGTCGCCATCCGCGGAACTCGTTCGACGCCGGCGGTGTAACGCCCGGGCCGATCGGCTTCGCCTGAAACGAATAAATGCGGCCGTTGCGGTCGGGGTCGCCAAGCGCCGTGACCACGCCCGTGTAGCGTCGAAGCGATGGATCGACGATGACATTGTCGTGACCCACGTGAAGCAGGGCCCGCGCGCGCGGCCGGCGGTGTTTGCGCGCTGGCGTCCGCGATTCCCGCGCATCCGACGGCGATCGTCACAATAGCAGCGGCGATGCGACCGATTTGCATTGCGTGAACTCCTCCTTTTCGTTACTTTACGCCGGTCGAGTCGTCGGGCCCGATCGGCGACAACACCCGGCTTCGAAGACCGGCCTTGGGGAGGAATCGCATGCTCAAGTGGCTCGATCATCTCGAGGAATGGTTGATCGCATTTCTGATGGGCGCGGCGACGCTCGTGATCTTCGTTGCCGTCGTGCATCGATACGCGGCCGGTGTTGCGATTCCGGGCGTGCAGGATTTCCTGGTCCGCCTCGATCTGTCGTGGGCGCAAGAGCTTTGCATCTACATGTTCGTCTGGATGGCGAAGTTCGGCGCTGCTTACGGCGTTCGTACCGGCATCCACGTCGGGGTTGACGTGATGATCAATCGCTTGCCGCCGAACACCCGCCAGGTCTACGTACTGTTCGGATTGCTCGCTGGTGCGTTATTCACCGGCATCGTCGGCACGCTGGGCGCCTCGTTCGTTTGGGACATCGGGCACACCGATTCGATTTCCCCCGATCTCGAAGTGCCGAAATGGATCGTCTACTTGTGCATTCCGCTCGGCTCTTACCTGATGTGCTTTCGATTCCTGCAGGTGGCATGGTCGTTTGCGCGCACCGGACAGTTGCCGCATCACGACATCGCGCACGTTGAGGGGGTCGATGCGCCGGCGGCGATTCCCGCATTGCATCCGGCGCCCATCGTCGAGGGGAACGTGAAATGAGTGCGGCCGCATCCACGGCCGGCACCGCCGACGCGCCGCGCTGGCCGGCGCTGTTGCCGATCGCGATCATCGGGATTCCGGTTGCGCTGAAGCTCGCGGGCGTCGATCTCGGCAACGCCTGGATCATCTTCGCTTTGCTGATCGGCCTGATGCTGACCGGCATGCCGATCTCGATCTCGCTCGGCCTGACGGTGCTCACGTACCTGTTCTTCATGACCAGCGTGCCGATTCAGTCGGTCGCGCTCAAGCTTTTCACGGGCATCGAGAAGTTCGAGATCATGGCGATCCCGTTCTTCATCCTGGCCGGCAATTTCCTGACGCACGGCGGCGTCGCGCGGCGAATGATCCACTTCGCAACGGCGATGGTCGGCCATTGGCATGGCGGCCTCGGCTTGGCGGGTGTTCTGGCTTGCGCCTTGTTCGCTGCCGTCTCGGGGTCATCGCCCGCGACGGTCGTTGCGATCGGCTCGATCATCCTGCCGGCGATGATCAAGCAGGGATTCCCATCACGTTTTGGCGCGGGCATCATCACGACATCCGGCGCACTCGGCATTCTCATTCCGCCGTCGATCGTGATGGTGATGTACGCCGTCGCGACGAACACGTCGGTGGGTCAGTTGTTCATCGCTGGCATCGTTCCCGGCTTGTTCCTCGCGACGATGCTCGGCCTGACGACCTGGTGGCGCGCGCGCAAGAACAACTATCCGCGCCAGCCCGCCGCGACATGGAACAAGCGCTTCCTCGCATTCCGCGAAAGCATGTGGGGTCTGCTGCTGATCGTCGTCGTGATCGGCGGCATCTACACTGGCATCTTCACGCCGACCGAAGCCGCGGCGATGAGCGCGGTCTACGCGTTCTTCGTCGCCGTGTTCGTCTATCGGGACATGCCGCTGTCGAAAGTGCCGAAGGTTCTACTCGACAGCGCGAACATGAGCGCGATGCTGCTCTATATCATCACCAACGCCGTCATGTTCAGCTATTTGATGACGTCCGAGCAGATTCCGCAGGTGCTTGCTGCGTGGATGCTCGACAAGGGACTCGGCGTCGTTGCGTTCCTGCTCGTCGTCAACGTGCTGCTGCTCCTCGCGGGCAATGTCATGGAGCCCTCGTCGATCGTGCTGATCATGGCGCCGATCCTGTTTCCCGTCGCGATGACGCTCGGCATCGATCCGGTGCATTTCGGCATCATCATGACGGTCAACATGGAAGTCGGGATGTGCCACCCGCCCGTCGGGCTGAATCTCTACGTTGCCTCCGGCATCACCAAGATGGGAATCACCGAGCTGACGGTCGCCGTGTGGCCTTGGCTTCTCACGATGCTGGTCTTTCTCGTGATCGTCACCTATTGGCCCGCGATGTCGATTTGGCTGCCCAAGGCGTTGGGGATGATGCGCTAGAAGCGAGCGCGGCGCGGGACTGCCGAGCGCGTGACTCTCTCCGGTTGCGCCTTTTGCGTTGCGGTGGCTTTCGCTCGTGAGCGCCGGCACGGCGTCCGGAGGTAAATGTGCTTCCGGATCAGTCCCCTAGCCGGCTCGCCGCAAGCGATCTCGTATGACGACCGCATGCTATAATTTGCGGTTTCATCGAATTCGAGTTGCCGGAGCGCCAAAGGAATGGCTGTCGAGCGTACGCTGTCCATCATCAAACCCGATGCGGTTGGAAAAAACGTCATCGGTCAGATTTACTCCCGCTTCGAAAAAGCGGGACTCAGGATCGTCGCTGCGCGGATGATGCAGCTCTCGCGTGCCGAAGCGGAAGGCTTCTACGCCGTGCACCGCGAACGTCCTTTTTTCAAGGATCTCGTCGGCTTCATGACCACGGGGCCTGTCATGGTGCAAGTCCTCGAGGGGGAAAACGCCATTGCGCGAAATCGCGAGCTGATGGGTGCAACCGATCCGAAAAAGGCCGCGTCGGGCACGATTCGCGCCGAATTTGCGGACTCGATCGACGCCAACGCCGTTCATGGCTCCGACGCTCCCGACACCGCAAAGACCGAGATCGCCTTCTTCTTTGCGGCGAGCGCAATCTTCAGCCGATAAGCGACCGCAGGTGCAGAACCTCCTCGATCTCGATCCGGACGACCTCGCCGCGTTTTTCGCGGAGCGCGGCGAGAAGCCCTTTCGCGCCCATCAGGTGTCGCGCTGGCTCCATCAGCGGTTCGCGAGCGACGTCGACGAAATGACCGATCTCGCGCGGGCGCTGCGCGAGCGGCTTGCGGCCGAAGTTGCGGTCCGCGCGCCGACCGTCGTTCGCGACACGACCGCCGCCGATGGAACGCGCAAATGGCTGATCGACGCCGGGAACGCCAATGCCATCGAAGCCGTTTACATTCCCGAAGACGATCGCGGCACGCTCTGCGTATCGTCGCAGGCGGGTTGCGCGCTCGACTGCGCGTTTTGCTCGACCGGCAAGCAAGGGTTCAATCGCAATCTGTCGACCGGCGAGATTATCGCTCAACTGTGGCACGCCAATCGCGCGTTGATGGGGGACGGCATCAAAGCGGCTGATGGCCCCCCCACGCTTGCGGCTTCGCCGCTGCGCTGCCCCCCGAGGGGGCGCAATTCGGCCCTTGGGGCGGCCCGGCGGGCCTCATGGGTCGCCGCGGGCCGTGCACCGATCACCAACGTCGTCATGATGGGGATGGGCGAGCCTCTCGCCAATTTCGACAACGTCGTGTCGGCGCTGCGCTTGATGCTGGACGATAATGCATACGGTCTGTCGCGCCGGCGCGTGACCTTGTCGACGTCCGGTGTCGTGCCGATGATCGATCGCCTGCGCGACGAATGTCCGGTCGCGCTCGCCGTCTCGCTTCATGCGCCGGACAACGCATTGCGCGATCGCCTCGTGCCGATCAACCGCCAGCATCCGCTCGACGAATTGCTGGCGGCCTGCCGCCGCTATCTCGAAAAAGCGCCGCGCGATTTCATCACGTTCGAATACGTGATGCTGGACGGGATCAACGATGACGGTGCGGCCGCCCGTGCATTGCTGGCGCTCATCCGCGACACGCCGTGCAAAGTGAACCTGATACCGTTCAATCCCTTTCCCGGCACGGAATTCCGGACGTCGCCGCGCCAACGAATCGAAAAGTTTCAGCGTGCGCTGATCGAGGGCGGAGTCGTCACGACCATTCGTAAAACGCGCGGCGACGACATCGATGCGGCATGCGGTCAGCTCGCCGGCCGCGTGCAGGATCGCGTGAAGCGGAAGCTCGGCAGCCGGATTCCCATCATCGCTGCCCACCAATAGGAATCTTCGTCCATGCGCAGGCACGCTTTTCTCGGC
>DASXPO010000043.1:0-7023 GCA_036493535.1 Casimicrobiaceae bacterium | reverse complement strand
CGATCAAGCAGGCGGTCATCGCGGGCATGGGGCTCAGCTTCCTGTCCGCGCATGCCATCGCGCTGGACCTGCGCGTCGGCAATCTCGTCGTCCTCGACGTCCTCGGGTTCCCGCACATGCGTCACTGGTACGTCGTTCACCGGCGCAACAAGCGCCTTCCGCCCGTCGCGCTCGCATTCAAGGAATTCCTGCTGAGCGACGGCGCCCGGTTGATCGAGTCCTTCAATCGCTCGGACCGGGAGGCCGTCGAGCGGCCGTCAGTCCCGGCGCGATGATATTTGTTGCTCCGCGCGATTGACGCCGTCTGGTATATCACATACCTTATTGGAAATATTTGGCGAGCCTACCCGCGGTCGGCCTCGTCAACGCTCGAGGGGGAAATGTCGGTGAGTCCAGGCGGCAGTCACAACGCCGGCGCATCGAATTTCAGACGGAGGAGTTCCCATGAACGAAGTCGCCACGACGACGGCATCCAAATCGGCGACGGCCACCGCCGAAGACACGCTGCGGCAGAAGACGCGCGACACCGGCGCAGGCACCGAGACGGCGCCACACGCGCCGGAGGTCGATGGCTTTCATCTCGTGATCGAGGCGCTGAAGCTCAACGGCATCGATACGATCTTTGGTTTACCCGGTATCCCGATCACCGATCTCACCCGGAGATTGCAGGCGGCGGGGCTCCGCGTGATCTCGTTTCGCCATGAGCAGAACGCCGGCTATGCCGCTTCGATTGCGGGTTTCATCACCCAAAAGCCGGGTATCTGCCTGACGGTCTCCGCACCGGGTTTCCTCAACGGGCTGACCGCACTCGCGAACGCAACGACCAATTGCTTTCCGATGATCCTCATCAGCGGCTCGAGCGAGCGCGAGGTCGTCGATCTGCAGCAAGGCGATTACGAAGAGATGGATCAGCTCGCGGTGGCCAAGCCGCTCGCCAAGGCGGCGTTCCGCGTGCTGCACGCCGAGGACATCGGTGTGGGCGTCGCGCGTGCCATTCGTGCGGCAGTGTCGGGGCGTCCGGGCGGCGTCTATCTCGATCTGCCGGCCAAGCTGTTTCCGCAAGCGATCGACGCTGAATTGGGCAAGCAGTCGCTCATCAAAGTCGTCGATCCGGCGCCGCGGCAAATTCCGGCACCGCCCGCCGTGCAGCGCGCGCTGGACCTGCTCAAGAGCGCAAAGCGACCGCTGATAATTCTCGGCAAAGGCGCTGCGTACGCGCAGGCCGACAGCGACATTCGCGCGTTGGTCGAGAAAACCGGGATTCCTTATCTGCCGATGTCGATGGCCAAGGGCCTGCTTCCCGACACGCATGAGCAATCGGCGGCCGCCGCGCGGTCGTACGTGCTGCCCGAGGCGGACGTCGTGATGCTGATCGGCGCGCGCTTGAACTGGCTGCTGTCGCAAGGCAAGGGCAAGACCTGGGGCGGCAAGACGCCCAAGGCGTGGGGTGGCCAGAAGTTCGTGCAAGTCGACATTTCGCCGCAGGAAGCGGACAGCAACGTTCGCGTCGATGCGCCGGTGGTCGGGGACATCGGCTCGTGCGTGTCGGCTCTCGTGGCCGCAATCAACGCCGGCTCGAACTGGCCGAAGCCGCCGGCAGAGTGGCTCGACGCGATTGCCGAGCGCAAGAACAAGAACATCGCGAAGATGACGGAGACGCTCGCGAAGAATCCGACGCCGATGAATTTCCACAGCGCGCTCGGCGTCGTGCGCGATATCGTTAAGGCCAATCCCGATGCGTATCTCGTCAACGAAGGCGCGAACGCGCTCGACTTCACGCGGAGCATCGTCGACATGTACAAGCCTCGCAAGCGGCTCGATGTCGGCACGTGGGGCGTCATGGGTATCGGGATGGGCTTTTCCATCGCGGCCGCCGTCGTGACGGGCCAGCAAGTCATCGCCGTCGAGGGCGACAGCGCGTTCGGCTTTTCCGGCATGGAGGTCGAGACGATCTGCCGCTACAACCTGCCGGTGTGCATCGTCATCATGAACAACAACGGCGTGTACCGCGGCGACGAGGTCAATCCCACGGGCGGCGCCGATCCGTCGCCGCTCGTGTTCGTCAAAGGCGCGCGTTACGAAAAGCTGATGGAGGCCTTCGGCGGTGTGGGCGTGCAGGCGACGACGCCCGCCGAATTGCGGAGCGCGATGGAACAAGCGCTCCGCTCGCGCAGGCCTACGCTCATCAATGCCCTCATCGACGAGGGCGCGGGCACGGAAAGCGGCCGCATCACGAGTCTCAATCCGTCCGCGAAGAAGAAATGACGCCATTGGAAACGACAAAGCGGGAAATTTATGGGTAAAGCACTGGACGGCGTTCGGATTCTCGATTTCACGCACGTGCAATCGGGACCCACCTGCACGCAGCTGCTGGCGTGGATGGGCGCCGACGTGATCAAGGTCGAGCGCGTCGGCGCGGGCGACATCACGCGGGGCCAGCTGCGCGATATTCCGGACGTGGACAGCCTCTATTTCACGATGCTGAACCACAACAAGCGCTCGATCACGATCGACACGAAGAATCCAAAAGGCAAGCAAGTCCTCGAGGCGCTGGTCAAGAAATGCGACGTGCTGGTCGAGAACTTCGCCCCGGG
This sequence comes from Casimicrobiaceae bacterium, assembly GCA_036493535.1. GTDB lineage: Bacteria > Pseudomonadota > Gammaproteobacteria > Burkholderiales > Casimicrobiaceae > VBCG01. The sequence goes on along the minus strand of DASXPO010000043.1, from coordinate 4,429 downwards.
CGTGCTCGAGCGCATGGGATTCACGTGGGAGCGCATCCAGGCGCTCAATCCGCGGATGATCGTCGCATCGGTCAAGGGCTTTGGTCCCGGCCCTTACGAGGACTGCAAGGTCTACGAAAACGTCGCGCAATGTGCGGGCGGTTCCGCCTCCACGACGGGATTCGACGACGGCCCGCCGATGGTCACCGGCGCGCAAATCGGCGATTCCGGCACGGGCTTGCATTTGGCGCTCGGCATCGTCGCCGCGCTCTATCAACGGATGTCGAGCGGCCGTGGACAGCGCGTGCTGGCGGCGATGCAGGACGGCGTGCTCAACCTGTGTCGCGTCAAGCTGCGCGATCAGCAGCGTCTCGATCGCCTGCACGTCATGGAGGAATATCCGCAGTTTCCGAACGGCCAATTCGGCGACGCGGTTCCCCGTGCCGGCAATGCGTCGGGCGGCGGCCAACCCGGCTGGATCCTGAAGTGCAAAGGCTGGGAGACCGATCCCAACGCGTACATCTACTTCATTACGCAAGCGCCCGTCTGGGAAGACATCTGCAAAGTGATCGGCGAGGAAGGCTGGATCACCGATCCGGATTACGCGACGCCGAAGGCGCGGCTGCCGCGCCTGATGCAGATCTTCGCGCGCATCGAGGAGTGGACGAAGACGAAAACCAAGTTCGAGGCGATGGATATCCTGAACGAGCACGACATTCCGTGCGGTCCGATTCTGTCCATGAAGGAAATCGCCAATGAGCCGTCGCTGCGCAAGACCGGAACGGTCGTCGAGGTCGATCATCCGACGCGCGGAAAATATCTGACGGTCGGCAATCCGATCAAGATGTCCGACAGTCCGAGCGACGTGACGCGCTCGCCGCTGCTAGGCGAGCATACGGAAGAAGTGTTGGTCGAATTGGGTTACACCAAAGACCAGATCGCAACGCTTCGCGCCGAAGGCGCGGTGTAACGAACAAGGAAGACCATGGCGCACGATAAGGCTTCGGTACAGAGACTTCTCGACAAGGTAAAGGCCGAGGGGCGGACATCGCTCACGGCGCCGGAAGGCAAGCTCGTCTGCGACGCATACGGCATTGCGGTGCCGAAGGAAGGCGTCGCATCGTCCGCTGCCGATGCCGCGAAGCTCGCGACGTCGATGGGCTTCCCGGTCGTGCTGAAAATCGTGTCGCCGGAAATTCTGCACAAGACCGAGGCCGGCGGCGTGCTGGTCGGCATTCACAGCGCCGAGGAAGTCGCGAAGGGCTACGCGACGATCATCGCCAATGCGAAGAAGTACAACGCGAGCGCGAATCTGCAAGGCGTGCAAGTTCAGCAGATGCTCGCCGGCGGGCAGGAAGTGATCGTCGGCGCCGTCACCGATCCCTCGTTCGGCAAGTTGGTCGCGTTCGGGTTGGGCGGCGTGCTGGTCGAAGTGCTGAAGGACATCACGTTCCGGCTCGCGCCCGCGACGCGCGACGACGCCTTGTCGATGCTCGACGGCGTCGCGGCGGCGGAAATCCTGAAAGGCGTGCGCGGCGCGCAGCCCGTGAGCCGCGATGCCCTTGCCGACGTGATCGTCAACGTCTCGCGGCTGGTCTCCGATTTTCCCGCGATCGCGGAAATGGATTTGAATCCGGTGTTCGCGACGCCGAAAGGCGCGGTCGCCGCGGACGTGCGCATCGTCGTCGATTTCAATCCGGCACCGGCACGCTATCGGCCGAGCCACGACGACATCGTCCGCGACATGAACCGGATCATGAAGCCCGACGCCGTCGCGGTGATCGGCGCGTCGTCCGAGGACGGCAAGATCGGCAACTCCGTGATGAAGAACCTGATCAACGGCGGCTACACGGGGGAGATCTATCCGATCAATCCTTCCGCCACCGAGATCATGGGCCGCAAGGCCTACAAGAGCGTCAAGGATGTCCCCGGAAAGATCGACGTCGCCGTGTTCGCCATTCCGGCCAAATTCGTCGCCGGCGCACTGGTCGAAGTCGGCGAAAAGAAAATCCCCGGCGCCGTGCTGATTCCGTCTGGATTCGCCGAAACGGGCAATGTCGAAGGCCAAAAGGAAATTCAGGAAATCGGGCGCAAGTACGGCGTTCGATTGATGGGCCCGAACATCTACGGCTTCTACTACACGTGGAAGAACCTGTGCGCGACGTTTTGCACCGCGTACGACGTCAAGGGACATGCCGCGCTGTCGTCGCAATCGGGCGGCATCGGCATGGCGATCATCGGCTTTTCGCGGTCCGCGAAAATGGGCGTCTCGGCGATCGTCGGGCTCGGCAACAAGTCGGACATCGACGAGGACGACTTGCTGACCTTCTTCGAGCAGGACGACAACACCCAGATCATCGCCCAGCACTGCGAAGATCTGAAGGACGGACGTGCGTTCGCTGAGGTGGCGAAACGCGTGTCGAAGAAAAAGCCGGTGGTCGTGCTGAAGGCGGGCCGCACCGCGATGGGCGCGCGCGCCGCCAGCTCGCATACCGGTGCGCTCGCCGGAAACGACAAGATCTACGAAGACGTGCTGAAGCAGTCCGGCGTGATCCGCGCACGGAGCCTTCGCGATCTGCTGGAGTTCGCGCGGGCGATTCCCGTGCTGCCCACGCCGAAAGGCGAGAATGTCGTCATCATCACCGGCGCCGGAGGCTCGGGCGTCTTGTTGTCGGACGCCGTCGTCGACAACGGCCTTTCGCTGATGGCGATGCCGCCCGACCTGGACGCCGCATTCCGCAAATTCATTCCACCTTTTGGCGCTGCGGGCAATCCCGTCGACATCACGGGCGGCGAGCCGCCCAAGACTTACCAGAACACCGTGCGACTCGGCCTCGAGGATCCGCGCATCCATTCGCTGATCCTCGGTTATTGGCATACGATCATCACGCCGCCGATGGTGTTCGCGAAGATCATCGTCGAAGTCGTCGACGAGATGCGGGCGAAAGGCATCACCAAGCCGATCGTCGCCTCGCTTGCCGGCGATGTGCAAGTGGAGGAAGCTGCCGAATACCTGTTCGACCATGGCATTCCTGCGTATCCGTACTCGACCGAAATGCCGGTGGCCGTGCTCGGTGCCAAATATAAGTGGGCACGAGGCGCGGGATTGATCTAGCGCGATTGAACGCGCGGGGCCAACGAACGATCAAACGAACGTCACTATCGGAATAGACACAGTACTCGCCGCCGCCGGAGCGTCCCGGCGGACCCAAGGCGGGCCAACAATGACGCATGCATACGCGCATTAGGAGGAGACATGACACGCACAAGCTTTTCCCGCTCGCTGGCGCTTTGCTGCGGGATCCTCGGTGTCGCTGCGGTGCCGGCAACCGCAATTGCGGCGTGGGAGCCGACGAAGCCGATCGAGTTCGTCGTACCCGCCGGAACGGGCGGCGGTGCCGATCAGATGGCGCGCTTCCTTCAGGGCGTTATTGCCAAGCACAAGCTGATGGATCAGCCGTTGATCGTCGTGAACAAGTCGGGCGGCGCGGGTGCCGAGGGCTTCCTCGACGTCAAGGAAGACAAGGGCGACGCGAACAAGCTGATCATCACGCTCTCCAATCTCTTCACGACGCCGCTCGCGACCGGCGTTCCGTTCAACTGGAAGGACCTGACGCCGGTCGCAATGCTCGCGCTAGATGAGTTCGTGTTGTGGGTGCCGGCCGATACGCCGTACAAGACCGCGCAGGACTACATGAACGCGATCAAGGCGGGCAACGCCGGCCAGTTCAAGATGGGCGGCACCGGGTCGAAGCAGGAAGATCAGATCATCACCGTTGCGCTGGAAAAGAAGGTCGGCAAGAAAATGACCTACATTCCGTACAAGGGTGGCGGCGATGTCGCGGTGCAGCTGGTCGGCAAGCACATCGACTCGTCGGTCAACAATCCGATCGAGGCCGTCGCGCACTGGCGCTCGGGCGCGCTCCGTCCGCTGTGTGTGTTCGACTCCAAGCCGATGCCGTATCCGAACAAGATCACGGCGACGATGTCGTGGGAGGATATTCCGACCTGCAAGTCGCAGGGACTCGACGTCGAATACCTGATGCTGCGCGGCATCTTCATGCCGCCGGGCGTGACGCAGGAGCAAGTGGACTACTACGTCAACGTCTTCAAGAAGGTGCGCGAGCTTCCCGAGTGGAAGAAATTCACCGAGGACGCCGCGTTCAACACCACGTTCATGACCGGCAAGCAGTACGCGGACTGGGTCGCGAACGCCGAAACGGAACACAAGACGCTGATGCAGGAAGCCGGCTTCATCGCGAAAAAATAGGCGATGGAAGCCAAAGACGGAGGAACGCGCGGCGACTTCTCGACCCGCTGGGTCGAGCTCGTCGTCGCGCTGTTGGTCGTGCTCGGCGGCGCGGTGGTCATCGTCGACAGCCTGCGCGTCGGCATCTCATGGGCGGAAGACGGTCCCCGCGCCGGCTACTTTCCGTTCTTCATCGGCTGC
>DASXPO010000042.1:0-10632 GCA_036493535.1 Casimicrobiaceae bacterium | reverse complement strand
CCGGCGCCCGAGCCCGAGAAGGTCTAAGCGTCGACACCGTGTCACGACGAGCCTAGAACCTACGTAGTTCCGAAGTCACGCCGTGGCAACGCCCCTGACGATCGCTGAGGCCGGCCGGCGGTGGAATTGGCTGCCGGAGCGCGGCACGTGGAAGTACTACGCGCTGCTCGGCATCGTCGGCATTCTCGTGCTGGGTCCGCTCGGTGGCCTCGCGGCGGCGTTCATGAACTTCTCGCTCGGCTTTTTCGTCGGCGGGCAGGTTCTTGCCGGCATTCTCGGCTCGACGGTCACGTACGGCTATGGCGCGCAAGGCCGCCACGGCGCGAACTTCATCCAGACCACCGCCGCGTCGGTTGCGGGCATGAGCGCGATGGCCGTCGTCATTCAGGCGATGGTCTGGCTGGGGTTGCCGCAGCCGCCGATCTGGCATTTGATCTTGTACATGCTGTGCATCGGCATGTTCGGCGTGGGCGTCGGCATGCTCTATACGCCGATCCTCGTCGATCGATTGCGGCTCACGTTTCCCTCGGGTCTTGCCGTCGCGAATATTCTGCGCGCACTGACTGATCCGGTCCTGCTCAAGCAATCGGTGTCGCGGCTGTTCGGCGGCATGGCGCTAGGGCTAGCCGGCGGCATCGGCGCCGCGAAGACGGCGTTCCTGGGGGCGATCGATCTTTCCACGTCGACGTTCGGCGCCGGCATGATCGTCGGCGCGCGCATCGGCATCGCGGCGCTGACGGGCGGTCTCGTCAGCTGGGCACTCGTTCCCTTCTTTGTGTCGATCGGCTGGCTCAAGGAAGGCGAGCCGTTTCGCAAGATCACGTTCCTGATCGCGCTCGGCATGATCATGGGCGCGGCGCTGATCGACGTATCGCTGATTCTGTACCGCGCCTATTGGCGCGCGCGCGAACGCGGCGCGGCGAAGCCGGTCGAGCAGGAAGACTGGAAGCGCACGAATATGCGCCGCCTCATCGCGTGGGTCATCTTCTGGGGACTGGCGGTCGTCGTGACCGGCTCGGTGTTGTTTCAGCAGCCGATCGGTTACCTGGTGATGGCGGTGCTGCTCGTTTTCGTATTCGCGATGGTCAACGGCATCTCGGTCGGCATGGTCGATCAGAACCCGATTTCATCCGCGTTCGTGGTCACGGTGATTCTGATGGCCGCCATCGGCCTCAAGGAGCCGATCGTTGGCTTGATGGCCGCGACGGTGCTGCTCGTCTCGACGAGCGAAGCGTGCGACATGCAGCAGGACCGCTCCACCGGGTGGCGGCTCGGGACCAATCGCACCATCCAGTTTCGCTTTCAAGTCGCGGGCATCGTGATGGGCGCGATCATGGCCGTCGTGTTCGCCAAATTGTTCATGAGCGCGTATCCGGTGTTGTCGCTCGATCAAACGGCCCTGCCGGCGGATCAACAGCCGGCAAAGTGGACCTCCGCGATGACGTATAAATTCGTCGGCGTGCTGCGAAGCTTGACCGACGACAAGCCGTATCAGCGAATCGCAATCTGGATCGGAATTGCGATCGGCCTGGCCACCGAAGTGCTGCGCAAGTACATCAAATCGCGACCGCGCTATCAGCAATTCACAACAAGCGGCCGCGTCGGATTCTCGACGGACTTCATGCTCGACGCGGTCGTGCTGCCCTCGCCCTATGCGTCGTCGTTCGGCGGCTTCGTCAATCTGATGACCTCGACGTGGTTCGCGGCCGGCGGCGCGCTCGCCAGTCTTCTCAACAGCCTGCCCAAGCCGAAGGGCGCGAAGGAAACGCTGCCCGAAGACATGAGCACGACGTCGCTCGTCGGCGGGGGCTTGATCGCGGGCGACGCGCTCGCGGCGCTCGGTCTCGGCATCGCCGGCCTTCTCTCGACCCTCTTCGGGTGAAATTTTTGCGCCGTCGCCGGCGCGAAGTTGTCGTCGACAATCCGTTGGCCAATGAATCCGAGTGCCTGGCGGCCGCGCGCATCGTGGCGTATTATGACAACAGCATATCGCTCAAGGAGTCCCGCGATGCGCGTCAAGCGCCTGCTGTTCGGCCTGCTGCTCAACGTTCTCGCAGCCATGGCCGCGTTCGCTCAATGTCCGCCGGCCGTCCCCGTGGAAGGCGGCGCGCCGCCCGGTCCGCTGCCGATTTTCCCGCTGGATAACTGGTGGAACACGAACATTTCCGCCGCACCCGTCGATCCGAGCTCGGCAAGCTTCATCGCGTTCGTCAATAACGGTGGGACCCGCCGTTTGCACCCCGACTTCGGCGGTGAGGCATCGTCGGGCGGGGTCGACATCTACGGCATGCCGTATGCGATCGTCGACGGGACGCAGCCGAAGAAGGCCGTTACGTTCGATTACTGGGACGAAAGCGACGGCGTCGATTCCTCGACACATCAAGGCATTCCTTTCTATCCGCTCCCCGCGCCGGCGATCACGCAATCGCATTGGGTGGAAGGCGGCGCGCCGGCGAACGTCGATCAGCGAAGTTCCGCCGATCGCCATTTGCTGGTGATCGATTGCACGAACAAGTATCTCTACGAGCTCTACAACGTCTATTACGACACCGCGCAGGCGAAGTGGCACGCGGGTTCCGGCGCATTCTTCGACATGAAGGCCAACAATCGCCGGCCCGATGGCTGGACATCCGCCGATGCCGCCGGGCTCGCGATTTTTCCGGGGCTCGTTCGCTACGACGAAGCGTGGAATCCTGCGATCGCCGACATCGGGCATGCATTCCGCGTCACCGTGCGCGCGACGAATGGATACGTCTATCCGGCGTCGCACCGCGCGGGATCCACCTCGGGCGCGCTGCCGATGGGCGCACGCCTGCGGTTGAAGACCAATGTCAACGGCGCGGATCCCGCGTTGCGCACCGGCGATCCGAACATGCAGAAGATTTTTCGGGCCATGCAGAAATACGGCTTGATCGTCGCCGATAACGGCAGCGACATGTACATCACGGGCACGTTCGACACGCGCTGGGGCAACGCCGTTTTGAATCCGGCGTTCTCGCTGCTCAGTGCCAGCGATTTCGAAGTCGTTCAACTCGGATGGAAGCCGACTGCGGGCGGGGCTGCGCTGAGCGCAGTCTCGGCGGCACCCAATCAAGTCGTAGGTGGTAGTGGTGCAACCGGAACGGTGACGCTGTCCGCCGCCGCCCCGGCCGGCGGCGCAACGGTTTCGCTCGGCAGCGCGAGCGGTGCGGTGACCGTTCCACCGAACATATCGGTCGCGCAAGGCGCGACATCGGCCACTTTCGCGATCGCGACATTGGCGGTCACGTCGACAACGTCGACGACGCTATCGGCGTCGTACGCGGGCGTCACCAAGACGACGACCTTCACCGTTACGCCCGCCTCGATCGCACCGTCGCTTGCAACGCTCACGCTCAATCGCTCGAGCATCGTCGGCGGGACGGCGACCACCGGGACGGTCACGTTGAGCTCGGCGGCTCCGGGCGGAGGCGCCACGGTGACGTTGACGAGCTCGAACCCACAGCTTGCGACGGTGCCGTCGAGCGTCGTCGTGGCGCCCGGTGCGACGTCGGCGAACTTCGCCGTGTCAACCGCCGCGGTGAAAAAAAATGCCGGGGCGTCGATTACCGCGAACTACGCCGGCGTCACCAAGTCGGCGACGATCAAGATCACGCACCGCTAGCCGGCGCGTCGGCGACGCGGACGAAATCGACGTCCGCTGCGGTATAGTTCGTCGCTTCTTTTTGGACGACGCACGCCGCCCACTCGATCGCCATGAAAAACCTCGTGATCCTGCACCTTGAGAGCATCTCGCGGCAGCATTTGACCGCGTTCGAATCGGCATTGCCGAACATCCGCCGCCTGTTGCAGGAATCGCGCGTTTTTCCAAACTACTTCTCGTCGGCAACGTCGACGCTGATGGTCGTCACGTATCTTTTCTACGGCAACGATTTTGAATTCGACGCATCGTCCCAGTTCGCCGGGATGCTTCCGGCCAAAAACGAGCGGAATCTGTTTGCCATTCTTCGCGATCGGGGTTATCAATCGAACGCGATCTGCCTGAACGGATTTCACAACGTCAAGCCGACGAACCTCCGGTCGTGGTCGGACGGCCTGCCGCCGGTATGGGGCACCAATGAGTTCCCCGCGCTCTTCGCCCGCTTCAACGCATTAACCGACCAGTCTCCGTTCGCGATCTACGTCTGGGATCTGGTGACGCACATCGAGCACAGTTTGGCGCTGGCGCCCTTTGCCAACGGACTCACCGATCAAATCCAGCGTGCCTGCGCCGTTGCCGACGATGCCGTCGGCAGAATGCTCGCGACGTTGCAACGCAAGGGCTTGCTCGACCAGACGACGATCGTCGCGTATGGCGATCACGGCGAAGATTACTGGACGCACGGCTTCAAGGCCGGCATGGTCCATGCGACAGAACCGTACACCGATGTCACGCGGACCCCGCTGGCGATCCGCGATACCGATTTGCCGCAAGGCAGCGATGAACGCCTCGCCAGCACGATCGATATCGCCGCGACGTGCCGGTCGCTCCTTCGCATCGATGAAACCGTTTCATTTCCCTATGCCGGGAACAGTCTGATCGATACCGAGCGCGACTTCGCGTTCTCGCAAAATTTCACCGCCAATCAGCCGGACGACGCTACACGTGGCATCGCCAAAGCATTTTCGGTGACCGACAAGACTCACACGCTGCTCGTCAGTTCGCAAGGGCTCGAGCTCTATGCGTACCGCCTCGATCCCGGCAATCAATGCAATCTGCTGCACTTTTTCGAGATGGACACGAGCGGGCAGCTGGAATTCCGGCCGCGCTCCAATGTGGCCGGGCACTTCCGTGCGGGCTTGCAGGAAAACCCGCGTGCCGTGACGAGCATCGCGCACGACTTCACGCGGCTGCGAGACGCGCTCATCGCACGCGTCGAGGCAAAGAGGGATTACATCGTCACGCGTGGCGCAGCGCCGACATACGCACTCGAGCGTCGCTGCCTGGACATCATCAACCGCGACGGTCGCGATGCATTCTTCCGCCGGATGGACAGCGTCAAACCCGTCACCGCAGCAATGCCGCCGTTCGAGTTCTCGCACAAGCTGCGCTGAAGCGACGCTGCGAAGTGCGGCTAGTCGCGCGACGCAAGCACGCGCGCCATTTTGAGGTCCTCGAGTGTCGTCAGCTTGCAGTTGGCCACCGCCCCGGGCACGAACGAGACCAGCTGACCGACGAGCGCCAACGTCTCATGCGAGCCTCGTTCGCGGCCGACGACTCGATCTCCGTCGCGATCCACGACCTCGAATGCCCGCAGCATCGTTGCACGCCGGAAGGCCAGGGGTTTCTGAGTGGCCACGACTTCGCCCGGCGCTTCTCGAAGCATGCCATTCGTTCCGTACAGAAACTCGCGGTTAGGCAACGCCGGGCAGGCCGCACCGGCGCGGCGCGCTTCCGCCATCACGCGGAGCGAGATCTCGGTCGTCACAAATGGATGCACGACGTCGTGGAGCAGGAGCCAGGGTGCAGTTGCGGCATTTACGAGCGCCCGCAGCGTATCGGGCCGTCGCGTGCCGCCTGCGATGACCGCCGTGGCCGTCCCCTGGACAAGACGTTCCGCTCGCGCGACATCGGCGGATGGAACGGCAGCGATCACGCGCGGAACGACGCTGAGCATCGTTGCCACGGCTCGCTCCAGCAGCGTGCGGCCCTCCAATACGACGAACGCCTTCGGGCCGAGACCGAGTCGCGTACCCTGTCCGGCCGCCTGAATGATCGCGGTGAAATCCGCAGCAGCTTCCGTCACGCGGGTATCGCGGGCTGGCCGATCAGCGGCGATACAACGCCGATGTGGTGCTCGGTTCACAAAGCGCCACGGCGTGGAAGCGGATCCCTTCGGCAACGAACCGAGCGCGCATGGCGGGATCAGCCGCGGCATAGATCGTTGCGACCTGATCGCAGTGCACACCCGCCGCACGAAGCGCCCGGACACAGTTGATAATCGTCCATCCCGATGTCACTTCGTCTTCGACGACGATGACCTTTTCCCCGGCGGAGAGACCAAGGACGTGCTTGCCTCCCAGCGGCAGACGGTCATGGTCCTGGCAAAAACTGATCACGCCGGCGGCGTCCGGCTGCCATATCGTGGCAAGGACGAGACGCAACCCTGTTTCCGCGGCAAACGCGTAGGCGGGAAGATAGCCGCCTTCGGGAATACCGAGAACATAATCGACGTCCGTCAAGTCGCTTTCGCCCGCGAGCCATCGGACTGCGCCTCGCAAGTCGTCGGGGTCCATGGCGCCGTTTCGTCCATCGAGCGGGCTCAGCAATTGGCCGCGTGCGCGACCGACCACCCGGACGATCGACAGGTGCGGGAGCGTTGGAGGAAGGTCCCGGCAATCCATTTCGTTGGTTGAGCGACTGGGCTTCATCAAAGGCGATCTTTCCGGCAGACGCGTCCGTTGCAATGGAGCGGACACAAAGAAAAAGCGCGGAGGGGCGCCGCGACGATGGTAACTCATCGCAGCAATCGACGCACGGCTTCGCCGCATCCCGAGGCGTTGCATAAGCGCACCACCGTTGCAGCGCCGGCGCATGTCCCCGATAATGCGGCACGCTCCCGTAACCGGTGCGTCCTTTGTCCGCTTCCACATCGACCGTTCTTCGCGTTCATCAACTGACGGTTGAGTTCGCGACCGCGGATCGCATCGTAACCGCCGTTCGCAATCTCTCTCTCGATATCGGCCGCGCGGAGACCGTCGCAGTTGTCGGCGAATCGGGCTCGGGCAAGTCGGTGACGGCACTCTCCGTCATGCGTCTCGTCGAGCACGGCGGCGGACGGATCGTCGGCGGACGCCTCGACTTCGCCCGTCCAGGCGGCGAAACGCTCGACCTGGTCTCTGCGCCCGCCGCCACGCTGCGCGACATCCGCGGCGCCGAGATTGCAATGATTTTCCAGGAGCCGATGACATCGCTGAATCCGGTGTTCACCGTCGGCGATCAGATTGGAGAATCGATCCGGTTGCACCAAGGAAAGGACGCGGCCGCCGCGCGCGCCGAAGCGCTGCGCATGCTCGAGCAAGTGCGAATTCCCGAAGCGCGGCAGGTGCTGACGCGCTATCCGCACCAGCTCTCCGGTGGCATGCGCCAGCGCGTGATGATCGCGATGGCGCTGTCGTGCCGTCCAGCGCTATTGATCGCCGACGAGCCGACCACCGCGCTCGATGTCACCATTCAGGCGCAGATCCTAGCGTTGATTGGTCTGCTGCAGGACGAGATGCACATGGCGGTGATGTTCATCACCCATGACATGGGCGTCGTCGCCGAAGTCGCCGATCGCGTGGTCGTCATGTATCGCGGGGAGAAAGTCGAGCAAGGACCGACGGAGCGCATTTTCGCTGCGCCGACGCAGCGCTACACCAAAGCGCTTCTCTCCGCGGTTCCGCGTCTGGGATCGCTCAAAGACGAAGATGCGCCGCGCAAATTTCCGCTCGTGCTGATGGACGGAGCGGTCGCGGAAAAGGTCGAACCGATCGCGGTGCCGTCGCCGATTCGGTCACGCGAGCCGCTCCTCAAAGTGCGCGACCTCACGACGCGATTCGACGTCAAAGCGGGATTCTTCGGGCGCGTGCGCCGACGCGTGCACGCGGTGGAAGGCGTGAGCTTCGACCTGGCGCCGTCCGAAACGCTCGCGCTCGTCGGCGAATCGGGTTGCGGCAAGTCGACGACCGGACGCTCGCTGCTGCGGCTCGTCGATGTCGCGGGCGGCAGCATGGAGCTCGAAGGCAAGGACATCGCCAGATTGCCGGGCAGCGAATTGCGCGCATTGCGGCGCGACATTCAGATGGTGTTCCAGGATCCGTTCGCCTCGCTGGATCCGCGGCTTACCGTCGGCTTCTCGATCGCCGAGCCGCTCTATGTGCACGGCGTCGCGCAAGGCCGCGAAGCCGAAGAACGCGTTGCATGGCTGTTACGCCATGTCGGGCTCGATCCCGATCATGCCGCGCGCTATCCGCACGAATTTTCCGGCGGCCAGCGGCAACGAATCGCAATCGCCCGTGCGCTCGCCCTCAATCCGAAAATCATCGTGGCCGACGAAGCGGTATCGGCGCTCGATGTATCCATTCAAGCGCAAATCGTCAATCTGCTGATCGATTTGCAAACGCAATTCGGCTTGTCGTATCTATTCATTTCGCATGACATGGCGGTCGTCGAACGCGTGAGCCACCGCGTCGCGGTCATGTACCTCGGGCAAATCGTCGAGATCGGGCCGCGGCGGGCCGTGTTCGAAGACCCGCGCCATCCCTACACGCGCAAGCTGATGAGCGCCGTTCCCGTTGCGGACCCTTCCCGGCGCAAACGCAAAAGGGAGCTATCATCGGAGGAAATCCCGAGTCCGATTCGCGCGATCGGCGACGATCCGGTCGTCGCGCCGCTTGTGGAAATCGGTCCCGGGCATTTCGTCGCCGCGCACCATGTCGGCGGCGCCTACTAGGATCGCGTCGTCGTTGTTCATTCGCCGGGAGGCCGTCATGAAATCGCCGTTTCGTTCACTGATCGCTGTCACGTTGGGGCTTGTGCCGCTTGCCGCCGTGCCGGCATTCGCCGCGAAGGACGTCGTCTTTGCCGTCGCGTCGACGTTCACGACCACCGATCCTTACGACGCCAACGACACGCTGTCGCAGGCAATGGCCAAATCGTTCTACGAAGGCCTCTTCGGGTTCGACAAGGACATGAAATTGATTCCGGTTCTGGCCGAAGGCTACGAAGCAAGCAAGGATGGGCTCGTCTACACGATCAAGCTCAAGAAGGGCATCAAGTTTCACGACGGGACCGACTTCAAGGCGGACGCCGTCAAGGTGTGCCTCGATCGCGTCACGAATCCGGAAAACAAACTGAAGCGCTACGGCCTCTACAACAACAACATCGCGAAGGTCGAGGCGGTCGACGATTACACGGCGCGCATCACGCTCAAGACGCCGTTCTCGCCGTTCATCGCACAGCTTGCGCATCCGTCGACGGTGATGATCAGCCCGGCGGCGTTGAAGCAGTGGGGCAACAAGGACATCGCGTTCCATCCGGTGGGCACGGGCCCATTCAAATTCGTGGAATGGAAAGCGACCGATTACGTGAAGGTCGCGAAGTTCGACGGGTATTGGCGCAAAGGCTATCCCAAGGTCGACACGATCACGTGGAAGCCGGTCGTCGACAACAACTCACGCGCCGCCCTGATGCAGACAGGCGAAGCGCACTTCACGTTTCCGGTGCCTTACGAGCTCGCTGACGTGCTGAAGGGGAAGCCGGACCTCGAAGTCGTGGCAGCGCCATCGATCGTCTTGCGTTACCTGTCGATGAATACGCAGCAAAAACCGTTCGATAATCCGAAGGTCCGTCAGGCGATCGCTTATGCCATCAACAAAGACGCGCTCGCGAAAGTCGCGTTCAACGGGTATGCAACGTCGGCGGAAGGAATGGCCCCGCAAGGCGTCGAATATGCGGTAAAGATCGGCCCTTGGCCCTATGACGTCGCCAAAGCGAAACAGCTGATGAAAGAGGCCGGATATCCGGATGGCTTCGAGACGGAGCTCTGGTCAGCCTACAACCACAGCACGGCGCAAAAGGTGACGCAGTTCCTGCAGCAGCAACTCCAGCAGATCGGCATTCGGACCAAGATCACGCTGCTCGAAGCGGGTCAGCGGGTTGAAAAGGTCGAGAGTTGGCCGGACCCCGCTACCGCGCCGGTCCGCCTTTATTACGTCGGCTGGTCGACGTCGACCGGCGAAGCGGATTGGGCGCTTCGTCCGCTGCTTTACGGCGAATCGTGGCCGCCGAGACTCTTCAACACCGCGTATTACAAGAATCCGAAGTTCGATGCCGACATCAAGAATGCGCAGCTGACCACCGACTCGACCGAGAAGGCGAAGCTCTACAAGGACGCCGAGGAGACGGCGTGGAACGATGCCCCTTGGGCCCCGCTGGTCGTCGAAAAGCTCCTGTCAGCGCACAACAAGAAGCTGTCGGGCGTTTATGTGATTCCGGATGCGTCGTTCAACTTCACCGAGATCGATATGAGGTAGTCCGGCGTAGCGCGGCGTCGGGCTCGCAATGCTTCAGTACCTCGTCAAACGACTGCTGGGCGTCTTGCCGACGCTGCTGATCGTCGCGCTCTTCGTCTTTCTGTTCGTGCATCTGCTTCCGGGTGACCCGGCCCGCCTCGCCGCGGGCCAGGATGCCACACCGGAAACGGTCGAGCTCGTCCGCCAGGATCTTGGACTCGACCAACCGCTGCCCCAACAGTTCGTGCGCTTTCTTCGCGGCGTCGTTCATTGGGACTTCGGCGTCTCGCTTCGAACCAAGCGTCCGGTCTCCGAGGAAATCGGCGATCGCTTCATGCCGACGTTCTGGCTCACCGTCTGGAGCATGGCGTGGTCGGTCCTCATCGGCATGGCGATCGGCATCGTCTCGGCCGTGTTTCGAAACCGGGCGCCGGATCGCATCGGGATGACGCTCGCGGTGTCCGGCATTTCGTTTCCGGCCTTCGCGCTCGGCATGGTGCTGATGCAGATTTTCTCCGTCCAGCTTGGGTGGCTGCCGACGGTCGGCGCCGACACGTGGAAGCACTACATCCTCCCGTCGCTGACGCTCGGGGCCGCGGTCGCGGCGATCATGGCGCG
>DASXPO010000041.1:0-15863 GCA_036493535.1 Casimicrobiaceae bacterium | reverse complement strand
CGCTACCAAGAAGGCGAACGAGCTGATGGCGCACACCTATAGCCATCTTTATCGGCTGCCGTCGACCGGCCTGCGTTTTTTTACCGTCTACGGGCCGTGGGGACGACCCGACCAGGCGCCGATGCTGTTCACGAAAGCGATCCTCGCAGGCGAGCCCATTGCGGTTTTCAACCATGGCAACATGCGGCGCGATTTCACCTACATCGACGACATTGTCGACGGCGTGTTGCGGGTTGTCGCCACACGCCCCGCGAGCCGCGGCGAAACGGATACTCCGTATGCAATCTACAACATCGGGCATCACGAGCCCGTGCCGCTCGAATCGTTCATCGAGCGCCTGGAGCGATTGCTCGGTCGGCCGGCGATTCGCGATTACCGGCCGCTCCAACCCGGCGACGTGATCGCCACGTATGCGTCAATCGATCGTCTGCGCGCTGCGACGGGCTTTACCCCGCGGACCCCGCTCGATGCCGGACTCGCGCGCTTCGTTGACTGGTACCGGGATTTCTACGGTTAGACTGCTAGAATCGCGGCGCGCTCATCCTCCGCGTTGAACTATGATTCTCGTCACCGGCGGCGCAGGCTTCATCGGCGCCAATTTCGTGCTCGATTGGCTCGCGCAAAGCGGCGAGCCGATCGTCAACCTCGACGCACTGACGTACGCCGGCAATCTCGGGAATTTGGCCGCGGTCGCCGACAATCCGCGACACGTCTTCGTGCGCGGCAGTATCGGCGACGGCGCGCTGGTGTCGTCACTGCTCGCGCATCATCGGCCCCGGGCGATCGTGAACTTTGCCGCGGAAACACATGTCGATCGCTCGATCGTCGGTCCCCGTCCATTCGTCGATACCAACGTCGTCGCGACGAGCGTGCTGCTCGAGACGATCAAGGTCTGGTGGCAAGCGCTTCCATCGACGGAGAGAGTCGCGTTTCGATTCCTGCACGTATCGACCGACGAAGTCTACGGGTCACTCGGCGCGAGCGATCCGCCGTTTTCCGAAACGACGGCGTACGCACCGAACAGTCCCTATTCGGCCTCCAAGGCCGCATCCGACCATTTCGTGCGCGCCTACCACCATACATACGGTCTGCCGACGCTCACGACGAATTGCTCGAATAACTACGGACCGCGGCAATTTCCCGAAAAGCTGATTCCACTGACCATCGTCAACGCGCTTGCGGGAAAGCCGCTTCCCGTCTACGGCAACGGTCAGAATGTCCGCGATTGGCTCTACGTCGCCGACCACTGCGCGGCGATTCGCGCGGTGCTCGAGCGCGGTCGCCCCGGCGCCATCTATAACGTCGGCGGCAACGCTGAGATGAAGAACATCGACGTCGTGCGCACGATCTGCACGGTGTTGAGCGAGCGTCGCGCGGGCCGCGATTTCATGCGGCAGGTCGCGTTCGTCCGCGATCGTCCCGGCCACGATCGTCGTTATGCGATCGACGCCTCGCGCATCCGAAGGGAGCTCGGATGGGTGCCCGCGGAATCGTTCGCGTCCGGCATTCGGCGCACCGTTGCGTGGTATCTCGAGAACGACGCGTGGCTCGCCGCGGTGACGAGCGGCGCGTACCACGATTGGGTCTCGCTCCACTACGCGGCGACTACCTAGGTTCTAAGCGTGATTTCTCCCATCGGACGTAAGGGAATCATCCTCGCCGGGGGGTCCGGCACGCGCTTGTATCCGGTGACGCAAGTCGTCTCGAAGCAACTCTTGCCCGTGTACGACAAGCCGATGATCTATTACCCGCTGTCGACCTTGATGCTCGCGGGTATCCGGGACATTCTGGTGATCTCGACGCCCGACGACACGCCGCGCTTCATGCAACTCCTGGGCGACGGCGAGCAGTGGGGCCTCAATCTTTCGTACGCGGTGCAACCGTCACCGGACGGACTCGCGCATGCGTTCATTATCGGCAAGACATTCTTGGGCGGCGATCGGTCGGCGCTCGTCCTTGGCGACAACATTTTCTACGGGCACGATTTGCAGACGCAGCTCGAGCGTGCCCGCGCGAAGCCGCGTGGCGCCACAGTGTTTGCGTATCCGGTCGCCGACCCCGAGCGCTATGGGGTTGCCGAGATCGCCGCCGACGGGCGCGTGCTGTCGATCGAAGAGAAGCCGCAGGCGCCGCGGTCGCGTTACGCCGTGACCGGCCTCTATTTCTACGACGAGCGCGTGACCGATATCGCCGCGACCTTGAAACCGTCGGCGCGCGGCGAGCTCGAAATCACCGATGTCAATCGCCGTTATCTCGAACTGGGCGAGCTTGATTGCGAAATCATGGGACGCGGCATGGCGTGGCTCGATACGGGAACGCACGAGTCGTTGCTCGAAGCTTCGCAATACATCGAGACGATCGAGCGGCGTCAAGGGCTCAAAGTCGCATGTCCCGAGGAGATCGCGTATCGGATGGGCTACATCGACGCCGCGACACTCGAGCGTCTCGGCAGCGTGCTCTCGCGCAACGGCTACGGCCGCTACCTGCTCGCATTGCTGCGCGACCCCGTCGTGCGCTGACGCTCGCCGATGCACGTCACGCCCACGGCGATCGCCGATGTCAAGTTGATCGAGCCAAGCGTCTTTGGCGACGCCCGCGGCTTTTTCTTCGAGAGCTACAACGGACGATCGTTTGCGGAGCTCGGTATCGATGCCGAGTTCGTTCAGGATAATCATTCGCGCTCGCGTCGCGGGGTGCTGCGCGGTTTGCACTATCAGATCGAGCACGCGCAAGGCAAGCTTGTGCGCGTCACCGCCGGCGCAGTGTTCGACGTTGCCGTCGATTTGCGGCGCGCATCGGCGACGTTCGGTCGTCACGTCGCCGTCGAGCTTTCGGCCGAAAACAAGAAAATGCTGTGGATACCGGCCGGCTTCGCGCACGGTTTCCTCGTGATCTCGGATGAAGCCGATTTTCTCTACAAAACCACCGATTATTGGTACGCGGAGCACGAGCGCACGCTGTTGTGGAACGATGCCGCGATCGCGATTCACTGGCCACTCGAGGGGATTCCGACCATGACGGCCCGCGACGCAGCGGGAACGCGGCTTGCGGCCGCACCAACCTATCCTTGAAAATTCTCGTCACCGGCGCGCGCGGCCAGCTGGGCCACGAACTGGCCGCCGCCCTCGCCAGCGCGGGGACTGTCGTTGCGCTCGATCACGACGCATTGAATCTGGCACATGGGGACCGCGTCGTCGAGATCGTGCGCAGCGTGGCGCCGATGCTCATCGTCAATGCTGCCGCGTATACCGCAGTCGATCGCGCCGAGGAGGAGCGTGCGTCGGCATTCTCCGTCAATGCGAATGCGCCGGCGATTCTCGCCGACGAAGCGAAGCGGCTCCGCGCGTTGTTGATTCATTATTCGACCGATTATGTGTTCGACGGCCAACAGACGTCACCCTATGTCGAAGATGCAACGCCTCATCCCCTGAACGCGTACGGCGAAAGCAAGCTCGCCGGCGAACGGGCGATCGCGTCGTCCGGCGCATCGGCGCTCATTTTGCGGACGAGCTGGGTCTACAGCCTTCGCGGTAGCAACTTCTTGTTGACGATGCGTCGTCTCGCGGCAGAACGTGACGAATTGCGCGTGGTTGCCGATCAAGTGGGTGTACCCAATTGGGCACGCATCCTCGCACAGGCGACGGCAACTCTCGTCGGCCGCGGCATCCCCTACCTGACGGAACGCTCAGGCCTCTACCATGTAAGCGCGAGCGGACAAGCGACGTGGTACGAGTTCGCACGGGCCATCCTCGGCGAGACGACGAAGCCGCGGATCGTTCCGATCGCGACAGCCGATTATCCATTGCCGGCTCGAAGACCCGCGTACGGCGTGCTCGACTCGCGCAAGTTCGAATCCGTTTTCGGATTTGCATTGCCGCATTGGCGCGCGGCGCTGCAATCCTGCCTGGCCGGTCCCGCCGACGCGCCGACGTCTCCGACGGCGGCATTCGGCAGCGACAAAAACGAGGCATCGAATACACCAACGTTGCGCTAGGACCGTCGGATGGTCGGCGTCGCCATGGGCTTCCGCGCTACAGTTACGGCAACGCGGTGCGGCGACCTGTCGCAATCCGACGACACCCACGAATCTCAATTCAGGAGAACGCATGATTCTGAACGGGCTGCGCGTGCGCGCTTTCGCGCTCCTTTCTTCGCTTGTCGTCTGCTCCGGCGCATTCGCAGTCCCGCCGATCAATGCCGTCGGGCCGGCCGAAAACAAGGCTGCTGCTTTCGCCGAAAAAAAAGGGCCTGCGAAGCTCGCGTTGCCCGCCACCGCACCGGCGATGCGTATCGCGTTGCCGGCGCCGAGCGACGCCGAGCGCGGTCTCGTCAAGGCGCGGAACGCGAAGTCCAAGACGACGCTGAAGCAAATGGCGAAAGGCGCGAAGAGCGGTCCGCTTGCCATCGGCTATGGCCGAGCCATTGCGACCGCATCGCAACGGATTTCGCTCGCGGCGCTTCCGTGGCAGACGCTCCCCGACGGTTCCCGCGCGGCGAAATTGCAAATCGTCTCGCCCGACGCGGCGGCGCTTCGCGTCGCGTTGCAGCTTGCGGCAACCGATCCGGACTTGTCGGTGAGCTTTTCGGGCAACGCGCCGAACGCGGAAGTATTCGGTCCGATTCCCGCGAATACGATTGCCGACGACACGGCACGCTTTGGTTTGTTCTGGTCGCCGACGCTCGGCGGCGACGTCGCCACGATCGAATTCCACGCCGACGTCGGCGCCAAGATCGCCGACGTGACGCTGGTCGTTCCGAGGATCGCGCATCATGTGATTACCGGCGCCGCGCTCAAGTCGCCGGACTTGAAAACGGTGAGCGACATCGGCGCTGCGAGCCCCTGCAACATCGACGTGGCCTGCGTCGCGCCCCAAACGGCGGCATTGTCCAACGCCGCGAAAGCGGTCGCGCAGATTGTCGTTACGTGGTCGAGCGGGGAGTCCGTCCTTTGCACCGGCACATTGCTGAACGATTCGATCATGAGCGGCACACCGTACTTTCTCATGGCGAACCATTGCCTGGAGGAGGATATCGGACCGCGCTCGACGAATGGCGCGGCGTCGGCACGAACCATCAACACCTATTGGTTCTTCGACGCCGTCGCATGCGGCAACCACACGACGATTCCGCCCTTTGTCCAACAGACGTCCGGCGCTGCGCTGCTCGCCCGTAGCGAGGATTGGGATTGGGGGCTTGTGCGTCTCAACGCGGCGGCGCCGTCGGGTGCGTTCTTCTCTGCGTGGAACGCCGGTCTCGTTTCCCAGAAAGCCGCCATCTCGGTCATACATCACCCTGAGGGCGATTTGAAGAAATGGGCGTCGGGCACTTCGCCCACCTATCGATTCTTCGATGACGGTTCGAGCTTCATCGAAGCGCAATATTCTCAGGGAACGACCGAAGAGGGCTCGAGCGGGTCGGCGCTGTTGACGCTCAATGCCGGCGGCTTCTACGAGGTTCGCGGCGGACTCTTCGGCGGCGCCGCCTCATGCCAGGATTTGTCGGGCATCGATATTTATTCGCGCTTCGACAACCTGCTGCCGCTGGCACGTCAATATCTGACGCCGGGCAACAATCCGAGCGGAACCGTGGTCGCCGTCGAGTTCTACAACGCGGCGCTTCAGCACTATTTCATCTCCACCGCGCCGGCCGAGATTAACGACCTCGACACCGGCGTGCACGTCGGCTGGGAGCGCACGGGATTCCGCTTCCTCGCGTACGCGACGCAGGTTTCGGGAACGAGCCCTGTCTGCCGCTTCTATCGCTTGCCGGACTACGGCGACTCGCACTTCTACTCGGCGAGCCCGAAGGAATGCGCCGACACGGCCGCTATGCACCCGGTCGACTGGGTCTACGAGTTACCGAACGTGTTTTACATTCAGCTGCCGAACACGACAACCGGCACATGCCCGAGCGGCTCGCTGCCGGTGTGGCGTTTCTTCAATAAGCTGACGACGAACCACCGCTACACAACCGATGCCGCGACGCGTGACGACATGAACAGCCAGCCCTCGGTGTGGATTGCGGAAGGCTACGGCACCGGTCCCTACTATCCCATCATGTGCACGCCAACCGGAAGCTAAGGAGGCACGTCGTCCGCGCTTTCGTTTTCGAAAGCGGGAAAAATTTGCTTAAAAACGATAGGTGATATGGGCGGTAGCGCCTACTGACAACGCGCGCTCGACACCGCCGACAACGATTGCGTTCATGCCGAACGTGACGCCGGCGAGCGCATCGCTACGCCGATACATCGACAGCGTGGGGAGCGGCTCGAATCCGACGCGACCCGATGCCTGATCGGTCGTCGTCACCTTACAGCGAACACACGGCTTCACCAGCCGTAGCGTGACGCCGTCGCTTTCGATCGTGTCGAGGTGATCTTCGTCGTAGGGATCGAGCCCCGTGACGATGACATTCGGCCGAAATCGATTCATCGGCAACGGCCGCGCGCTCTTGTCGCGAAGTCGCGCGTTCAAGTCGTCGAGCGAGGCTTGACCGATGACGAGCACCGGATAGCCGTCGGAGAACATCGTGTGCGCGCCGCTGTCGCCGGCATAGTCAGGGTTGCACAGGCGCGGCTGAGATCGATCGAACCGGACGATCCCAAGCGCGGCGCCCAGGAAAGACGATATCCACTGCGCGGCCGCATCGCCCGCGTCGAAGCCGCGTACGCGACTTTGCCATACGATGACTTCGTGCGCGGTCCCGACGCTGGAAGCATCGGGCAGCTCGATTGCTCCGACGCCCGGCGCAGCAAGCGACAAGCGCCCGTCGGCAATGCGGGTTTCGACCAACGCGAGACGCGGGTGTTCGCGCTGCGTGACGAAGCGGCGATGGCGGTCGACCACCATCCATTCGCGATCGCGGGCGCCGCTCGCGGCGAGTCCGGTGACGTGAACCTCCGCGCGGTCGACCTCGATGCCGCGGCAGCCCTTGACGGGGTAGACGCGGAGGCCGCTGATTCGACTGTCCTTCAGTTGCGCAGCCCCGCCATGTAATCCGCCACAGCCTTCATCTGGTCGTCGGTCATCTTGTTCGCGATCGTCCCCATGATGCTGCCGTTCGTGTCCTTCCCCGCCTTGTCCGCGCCGCGCTCACCATTCTTGAATGCGCGCAGCTGCGTATAAGTGTAATCGGCATATTGGCCGGCGACGCGCGGATAATTTTTCGGAATGCCGGCGCCTGTCGGCGAATGACACGCGGCGCATGCCGGCAGGCTCGCCGTTTGGTCGCCACCCCGATAAATTTTTTGTCCGGCCTTGACGAGCGCCGGATCCTTCGCCGTCAGCCCCTTCGGTTTCTGCTGCGCGAAGTAAACGCCGAGCGCGCGCATATCGGCATCCGACAGTGTGGACGCCATGCCTTGCATAATGGCATTGACCCGAATGCCGGCTTTGAAGTGCATCAATTGCAGAGTGATATAGTCGGCGTGCTGCCCGGCGAGGTTGGGATTCGCGGGCGTCGAGCTGTTGCCGTCGGCGCCGTGGCACGCGGCGCAAACTTGCGTCGCCGTTTGTTGTGCCTTCGCGACATCGAGCTTCGGCGCGGCAGCTTCCTGCGCGATCGCGATGGCTGGAACCGTGAACGCGGCCAATGCGGCCAAGCGCCAGTTGCGAATCATGTTCTTCGGGCTCCTTTGATACCGGTCGCCTGGCGCCGGTGGCAATTTCCGGCGCGCGAGAGGCAGCGCATCCGCATGAAAAAGCGCGCTATTGTAACGGAGTCGACCCACTCGGCCAAAAGCGGCAGCTCGTCGCGCGAAGCGCGCGTCGTGGGCCCGCTGATCGGCGCCCGGTTCGAAACCGCCGCGGCCGCAATCGCGCAATTGCCGCCTCTCGGAACCGGCGAAATTGCGTTCGCCGGACGTTCGAACGCGGGCAAATCGAGCGCGATCAATGCGCTGGCCCGCGAGAAGCAGCTCGCCTACGCGAGCCGAACACCGGGGCGCACGCGACAGATCAACTTCTTTATGCTGCGTAGCGGCGTGCGCATCGCCGACCTTCCGGGGTATGGATACGCGGCGGTCCCGCGCGTGCTGAAGCGCGAATGGCAGGATCTGCTGTGGCACTACATCACCGCGAGGACGACCTTGCTCGCGCTCGTCGTCGTCGTCGACGCAAGGCGAGGACTCTCCGACTTGGATGTCGCGCTGTTGACGGGATTCGTCCCCTCGGGGCGGCCGGTTCTGATCCTCGCCACCAAAGCAGACAAGCTCAACGCCGCTGCGTCTCGCGACGCCGTCGCCACGATTCGTCGCGACATCGATCAGCGCTTTCCCTCTCATGCGCACGCGATGACCGCGTTGCTCTTCTCAGCGACCTCGCGCATCGGCGTGGAAACCGCGGACGCCGTCATTTGGGCATGGATTCCAAGCGCGCTTTCGCAATGAACCCACCGCCAACGAGGACATCAAGGCGAAAAAAGGCCCCGCAATCAAGGGGAGTGATGCGGGGCCCAAGAACGCTCAGCATCGGAATGAACCGACGCCGAGCACCCGCTCAGGGAGGAAAGCGGGAGACGTTCACCGTCCGAGGGGATGGACCGTCCACCGCTGGCCAAGTTCCGTCAATTTCGGTGCTGCGCAGCTCGATTACTTTGTCGCGTCCTCGCTCAGCCCTCGCTGTACTTCTGTGTACTATCTCGGGCCGAGGACGAGCGACTTCGCGTACTCGGCCTGTTCGCCCGATTTTGCGATAACGTTCCGGACAGGAAAGACCGACGATGAGCTTCAGTTTTGCGAGCAAGTTTCCTGCGCGGCGCATGCGGCGGATGCGTCGCGACGATTTTTCGCGGCGGCTCGCGCGCGAGGTTCGTCTCACGAGCGACGACTTCATCTATCCGGTGTTCGTGCAGGAAGGATCGAAGCAGCAAACCCCGATCCCATCGTTGCCCGGTGCGTCCCGCAAAAGCATCGATCTGCTGCTGCGCGATGCCGAAGCCTGTCAAACGCTCGGCATTCCCGCGCTCGCGTTGTTTCCCGTTATTGCCGCGGACCAGAAGTCGGACGATGCGGCGGAGGCTTGGCGCGAAGACGGTCTCGTGCCGCGCGCGGTACGCGCGTTGAAAGACCGTTTTCCCGCGCTGGGAATCATCACCGACATCGCGCTCGACCCCTACACGAGCCACGGACAAGATGGACTGATCGATAAAAGCGGTTACGTGTTGAACGACGAAACCGTCGAGGCGCTCACGAAGCAAGCATCCTGTCATGCCGCTGCGGGCGCGGACATCGTCGCGCCGTCCGACATGATGGACGGCCGCGTCGGCGCATTGCGTGCGGCGCTCGATCGGGCCGGCCATATCCACACGCGAATCCTCGCCTATTCCGCAAAATATGCGTCGGCTTTTTACGGGCCGTTTCGTGATGCCGTCGGCTCCGCTGCCAGCTTGGGTGGGGGTAACAAGTACACCTATCAGATGGATCCTGCGAACAGCGATGAGGCGCTGTGGGAGACATGGCTCGACATTCGCGAAGGTGCGGACATGGTGATGGTGAAGCCGGGGCTCCCGTATCTCGATATCTTGAGGCGGGTCAAGGATTCGTTCGGAATGCCGACCGCGGTCTACCAGGTGTCCGGCGAATACGCGATGCTCAAAGCAGCCGCACGCGAAGGCTGGCTGGAAGAGCGCGCGGCGGTGCTGGAGGCGTTGACCGGAATGAAGCGCGCAGGGGCCGACGCGATACTCACGTACTACGCGGTCGATGCAGCCCGCTGGCTCCGGGAAACGTAGATCACTTGCCGTCGAGTAGCGTCCGCAGCGCTTCGATCGACAATCGCGCGTCCTCGGCGCCTTGGGCGTCACGTCGCGGGCGCTGCCGGCGGGTCGCATCGTCGACGATGATCAAGCGCATGCCGCCATCGGGCGTCTCGATGTGGAGCTCGGAGGGCGATTCTCGGGAGCGCGCGGGCGGTACGCGATAGCGGACGCCGTTGTTGATGAGCGCGAGCTCGACCGATTTGGCATCGTCCGCGCAAAGCTCGACGCGGATGTCGCTGTGTGCCGTCGCCCATCCCGCCGCGACTCCGCCCACCAGCATCGGACGAAACGCTTCGAGTCGGCGCATCCAGGCGAGCGCTTCCCGGCGCTGGGCTTTCAGCGTTTCGTCGTGAACCGGGCCGCCGAACAGCGCGTGATGCTCGGCGAGCGCCGCTTCGATTTCGTTGTCGGCCGGCATCGCTTCGCGCTCCGAGAGCATCAGTTGACGAGCGGCTTTGCGCTTGGCGAGCGCCCAGTCGGCGATGCCGTGCTCGGCGATCAATCGCGCGGCCAGTTGCGCGATGCGCGTACGGTTCTGTGCCTCGCGACCGAACGGGTCCGGCCCGTAGGGACGGCCGTTGCGTCCCGAGTGGCCGCGGTGCCCCATCACCTGCTTCAGTCGGGAAGGGTCGTCCCGACCGACTGACCAGCCCCCCGGGGGGCAGCGAGCAGAGCCAGGGTGGGGGGACGTTTCATCAGAATAGTTGATCGCGAACGTCGCGCGCGGCGGGACCCGGGGTGAGCGCCGGCGTAAACGAGTCTTCGCGCGCACGCGGCGTGAATTCCGCCAGAAACCAATCGGACAGATTGCTGCCATCGTCGCGCAGTCCCGAATCGGGATTGATCCGGATCGAGACGACGCCCGGCGGCGGATCGGGAAACTTTTCGGGAACGCCCTTGAGCGCGCGCTGCATGTATGACAGCCAGATCGGCAACGCGGCGACCGCGCCCGTCTCGTTCGTGCCGAGCGTGCGCGGCTGATCGTAGCCGATCCACGCGATGCCGACCTGCGACGCGTTGAAGCCGCAGAACCAGGCGTCGACATTCTCGTTCGTCGTTCCCGTCTTGCCGGCGAGATCCTTCCGCTTCAATTCCTGCACGCGCGCACCGGTGCCGTAAACGACGACGTCGTGCAACAGCGTGGTCATGATGAAAGCGTTACGGGGATCGACGACGCGCTCGGCCTTTTCGCCGGCGCGGGCGGGCGCGGCTTCCGACAAGACGTTGCCTCTCGCGTCGATGATCTTGGCGATCAGATAGGGCGCGATGCGATAACCGCCGTTCGCGAACACGGAATAGGCGGTCGCCATTTGCATCGGCGTCGCGGCGCCGGCGCCGAGTCCCATCGTCAGATACGCGGGATGCAGCTTCGGATCGAAGCCGAAGCGGCTGATGTAATCCTGCGCGTATTGCGGGCCGATCGCTTGCAGCACGCGAACGGTCACCAGGTTCTTCGACTTGGCGAGCGCTACGCGAAGGCGCATGGGTCCTTCGAATTTGCCGTCGTAGTTCTTCGGCTCCCAGTCTTCGCCGCCCGCTTGCGCAGCCGGCACGAAGAACGGCGCATCGTTGATGATCGTCGCCGGCGAGAATCCTTTTTCGAGCGCCGCCGAATAGATGAACGGCTTGAACGCGGAGCCCGGTTGTCGCAGCGCCTGCGTCACGTGATTGAACTTGTTGCGTTCGTAGTCGAATCCGCCGACCAGTGCGTAGATTGCGCCATCCGACGGCGACACGGCGATGAACGATGCTTCCGCCTGCGGCAGCGACGTGATGGAGTAGCGCCCCTTTTCGTCACGAATGACCCGAATTACGGCACCCCGGCGGATCCGCTGCGCGGCCGGGGACTTGTCGGTGAGCGCGCGCGCAACGAACTTGAGACCCTCGCCGTTGACCTGAATCTGATCGCCATTCGAAAGCACGGCGCGCACCTCGTTGGCGGTGGCGCCCAACACGACCGCCGCAAGTAGATTGTCGCTGTCGGGGGCTTCTTGAAAGACCCGATCGAGGACGGCGTCTTGCTCGGCCGGATCGTCGGGAATGCTGACCACGGTCTCCGGACCGCGATAGCCGTGGCGCCGATCGTACTCGACGATACCGCGTCGAACCGCCGCATACGCCGATTCCTGATCGGCCTTGCGAATCGTCGTCCATACGGTCAGCCCGCGCGTGTAAGCCTCCTCGCCATAAGCGTCGAACACGACTTGACGCGCCATCTCGGCGACGAATTCGGCGTGCGTCGGCATCGTCTCGCGCAACCCCTGGCGCACGCCCAATGGCGCATTTTGTGCTTCGCGGAACTGGTCGTCATTGATGAATCGAAGCTCATGCATCCGGCGCAACACATATTGCTGTCGAGTTTTGGCCCGCCGCGGATTGGTGACAGGGTTGTACGCGGACGGCGCTTTCGGCAGCCCGGCGAGCATCGCGCATTCGGCGACCGACAGATCCTTGAGCGGCTTCCCGAAGTAGATCTGCGCGGCGGCCGCGAAGCCATACGCGCGCTGCCCGAGAAAGATCTGGTTGACGTAGAGCTCGAGGATTTCATCCTTGCCGAGACTCGCCTCGATCTTCCACGCAAGGAGCGCCTCGCGCATCTTGCGGGTGACTGTCTTCTCGCGCGTGAGAAAGAAGTTTCGCGCGACCTGCATCGTGATTGTCCCCGCGCCCTGCTGGGTGCCGGACGACAGATTGGCGAGCGCCGCGCGGATGACGCTCAAATAGTCAACTCCGCCATGCTGATAGAAACGCTCGTCTTCGGCGGCCAAAATAGCCTGTTTCATGACATCCGGGACCTCGCCGATCGACACGATTGCGCGTCGTTCTTCCCCAAATTCACCCAGCAGATCGCCTTCCGCCGACACGACTCGCAGCGGCACCTTGGGCTGGTAGTCCGTCAGAGCGGTGAGCGGCGGGAGCGTGGGCCACAGCAGCGCGAGAACGAACGCGCCGAGAAGCGCGCCCACCAGACCCAGGCCCAGCACCACCGAGCCTACATAGAGCAACCAGCGCTTTAGCACGAATCCTGCCCGAAATCAGGGGGACACTCGGTCCGAAGTCGCATTATAGGCAGCGATGCAACAACCGTTGGTCAAAAGGCAAAACAAATTGACATCTGTTGCACTTGCTGCCAGAGTTTAATGTAAATTATCAGCATCCGGACTGCTCAAACTTATGGTCGCCGAAGCCCTCTCGTCCGCGCTGGACATCTTCAAAACCAAGACCCCGTCGCTGGTCGGGATCGACATTTCGTCGACGTCGGTCAAGCTGGTGGAGCTGTCCGACGTCGGCAAGGCCGGGTTCCGCCTCGAACGCTACGCGATCGAGCCGCTGCCCAAGGATGTCGTCGCCGACGGAAACATCTCCAACATGGAGCAGGTCTCGGAAGGGTTGAGGCGCGGATGGAAGCGCCTCGGCAGCCGAAACCGCAACATCGCCCTCGCCCTCCCGGCGGCGATGGTCATCACCAAACGCATTATCGTCCCGGCGGGCCAGAAAGAGGAGGAGCTCGAGCTGACGGTCGAGGCCGAGGCGAACCAGTACATCCCCTTCGCGCTCGACGAAGTCAACCTCGATTTCCAGATTCTCGGTCCCGCGTCGACCAGCGCCGACGAAGTCGAAGTGCTGATCGCGGCGTCGCGCAAAGAGAAGGTCGAGGATCGCGTCGCCGCGGCGGAGACAGCCGGGCTCAAACCGCGTATCGTCGACGTCGAATCGTACGCGACGCAGGAGACTTTTCAGCTCATCGCCCCGTCGCTGCCCGCGAACGGACGCGACCAGAACATCGCGCTCGTCGATATCGGCTCGCACGTCAGTCATTTTTACGTTCTGCGCAACAACCAATTCTTGTTCTCGCGTGACCAGGCGTTCGGGGGCAATCAGCTTACCCAGGACATTCAGCGGGCCTTCAACCTGTCGGCGGAAGAGGCCGAATCCGCGAAAAAGAGCCAGGGCTTGCCGGAGAATTACGACAGCGACGTGCTGCAACCGTTCATGGAAACGCTCGCGCTCGAGATCACGCGGGCGCTGCAATTCTTTTTCACGTCGACGTCGTACAACCAGGTCGATCAGATCGTGCTGGCCGGCGGCTGTTCACTGCTGCCCGGGCTCGACGAGCTCGTATCCAAGCGAGCGGGCGTCGGCACGATGGTCGCGAATCCGTTCGCGAACATGCAGACGTCCGAGCGCATCCGGCCGCGGCAGCTCGCGATGGACGCGCCGATGCTGATGATCGCGACCGGCCTCGCAATGCGCAGTTTCGACTAGACGAACCGTATACCCGTCATGGCCATTGTCCGCATCAATCTATTGCCGCACCGCGAGCAGCGGCGCCAAGCGCGCCAGCGCCAATTCGTCTCGCTTGCCGTGGTCCTTTCCGCGCTGTCGCTGGCCGTAATCCTGCTCGTCCATGGCGTGTTCAGCGCGCAGATCGAAAATCAGAACAGCCGCAACGCGTTGCTCAAGACCGAGATCGCCAAGCTCGATGCGCAGATCAAGGAAATCGATCGGCTGCGCGAGCAAATCCAGGCGGTGATCTCGCGTAAGCAAGTGGTCGAGACGCTCCAGGCTAATCGCAGCGAGGCGGTTCATTTGCTCGACCAGCTGGTGCGCCAACTTCCCGACGGCGTCTATCTGCGGACCATCAAGCAAGTGGGCACGAAAGTGACGCTCAACGGCTATGCGCAGTCGAACGCGCGCGTGTCGACGCTGATGCGGAACATCGAATCATCGCCGTGGGTCGGCCACCCCGAGCTCGTCGAAATCAAGCTGGTGCCGGCGCCCGGATCGCCGCCCGCTGCTGGATTGAAGATGTCGGAATTCACGCTCAACTTGCAGGTGAAGCGAGCGGCTCCGGCGGCCGCTACCGTCGCGCCGAAGCCGGCGCCAGCCGCTCCCGCGAAGGGAGGCAAGGCATGACGCTCGACGATTTCCGGCGCTTGCATTTCCGCGAGGCGGGCAATTGGCCGCTCGCGGCCAAGGTCGTCGTTCTCGGTTTCATCATGTTGTTGATCATCGCCGCGGGCGCGTGGTTCGACTGGAAGGATCAGTACGACGCGCTCGACGCCGCCAAGAACGAAGAGACGAAGCTGCGCGATCAATACGCGCAAAAGAAAGTCAAGGCGATCAACTTCGAACTGTACGTTCAGCAGTTGAAAGAGGTCGAGCAATCGTTTGGCGCGCTCGTGAAGCAGCTCCCGAACCGGGCCGAAATCGATGCGCTGCTGACTGATATCAACCAGGCCGGACTCGGGCGCGGTTTGCAATTCGAATTGTTCCGCCCCGCGGCGCAGGAAAGAATGGCGGATTTCTACGCCGAGCTGCCGATCGCCATTCGCATCACCGGCAACTTCCACGACATGGGCGCGTTTGCGAGTGACGTCGCGCAGCTGCCCCGCATCGTGACGCTCAATGATGTCGCGATCACCAACACCGGCGGCAATTTGGCGCTCGACGCGACGGCGAAGACGTTCCGCTATCTCGACGAAGAAGAGATCGCGAAGCAGCGCGCCGCCACGAAGGGCGCCAAAGGCAAAGGGAAATGATGAAGCGCGCCGCGATCGCGATGGTGGTGGCGTCGGCGCTCGTCGCCGGTTGCGGCGGCGAAAGCCATCAGGATTTGCGCGCCTGGATGGCCGAGCAGGGCAAGAATTCGAAAGGCCGGCTTGATCCGCTGCCGCAGATCAAGCCCTACGAGCCATTTACGTACAACGCTTACGACCTGCCCGACCCCTTCAAGCCCCGGAAAATCGAACCGATGAAGGGCAGCAATCGGCTGGCACCGGATCTCGCGCGGCGCAGAGAGCCGCTCGAATCGTATCCGCTCGAGGCGCTGTCGATGGTCGGAACGCTGGAAAGAGGAAAGGGAGTCTACGGGCTGGTGCGCACGCCGGAAAAGGACATCTACCAGATACGGCCCGGCAACTACATGGGTCAGAACTTCGGTGTCGTCACCGGCATCACCGACTCCGAGATCAAGCTCAAGGAACTGGTGCAGGATGGCTCGGGCGATTGGGCCGAACGAACAAGCACGCTCAACCTGCAGCCGGATCAAAGAGCACAAGGGAGCAAAAAATGATCGCGTCTAGCGACAGTCGTCGGATGATCGG
>DASXPO010000040.1:0-15038 GCA_036493535.1 Casimicrobiaceae bacterium | reverse complement strand
GCCCGGCACATTTTTTTGGCCAGCCGTCGCCGCGCGCTCGCGAACCACGTCCCGCGCCGCTTTGTCCTGACGCAGACCCTGGAACGACGGGTGCCGCAGCGTCCCGTCTTCGGTCCATTCGGTGAATTCCACTTCGGCGACGAGGACCGGCTTCACCCAATGCGCGCGCCGCGCTTCGGCCCCGCGCGGCGGATTGTGAAACGGCGGCTCCTTTTGCACGAGCGGTTTGAGCCTTTTGTAGACGTCCGCGAGCGATCCCGCATTGAATCCCGTGCCGACCTTCCCCGAGTAGGTCAATCGGCCATCCGACGCGTAGACGCCGAGCAACAGCGCGCCGAACGCTTCTCGCGATCCCTCGGGATCGGTGTAGCCGCCGACGACCATCTCCTGGCGCTGCGCGCATTTGGTTTTCTGCCATGCGGGCCCGCGGCCCGCCTGGTAGGGAAGGTCCCCCCGTTTGGACACGATGCCTTCGAGACCCAGCCCGCAGACCTTGTCCTTGAATTCGTCCCCGGAAGCCGAAAAATGCTCGCTGAAGCGGATGCTTGCGGGCGCATCTTGAAGCAAGTCCTTCAGGAGCCGCTTCCGCTCGGTGAGCGCCGCCCCCCGCAAATCGACGCCGTTCAAATACATGAGGTCGAACGCAAAGAAGGTGAGCGCGGTGTTTTCGCCCGAGAGCGCGTTTTGCAGCGCCTGGAAACTGCTGCGGCCCCGAGCGTCGACCACGGCAACTTCCCCGTCGATCCACGCCGTTTCGACCGGCAACCGCGAGAGCGACTGTGCGACCGACGGAAACTTCGCCGTCCAGTCCTTTTCGTTGCGCGAGATCATTTGCGTCTCGCCCTTGTCGATCCGGCACAGCATCCGGTAGCCGTCGTACTTGATTTCGTGCACCCAGTGAGGACCTTGCGGCGGATTCTTCACGAGGGTTGCGAGCTGCGCTTCCACGAACGCCGGCATCGCGCGGACCTTGGCACCCTCGATTTTCGCGATGCTCGCGGCGGTTTTCGGCTTGGGCTTGCGAATCGCGCCGCCTTTCACGTTTGCGGCCACGGACTGATTCGAATGCCAGACGCGATCTTGTGCCGCCTTGATCTCATCGAGCGATCGACCGGTCGTGACGCTGTCGGGGTGCTCATCGACGACCAGTCCCTCCGGACCGAGGCGCGCGTAATCGTCGGTCTCCTTGAACAGCAGCCAACTCTTGTCGCCGCCGCCGTATTTGGTGCTGCGACTACGGATCAGATTCCAGACGCCGTGGAGCTTCTCCCCATTGAGCTCGAACTTGAGATGACCTTTGGCGTAGCCCTCGTCGGGATCGCCTTTGGGCGTCCAGGTGCCACGATCCCACAGCATCACCGTGCCGGCCCCGTATTGCTTGGGTGGAATGACGCCCTCGAACTCGCCGTATTCGAGCGGGTGATCCTCGACGTGCATCGCCAGGCGTTTGTCGTTCGGATCGAGGCTCGGACCCTTGGGCACCGCCCAGCTCAGCAATACGCCGTTCAACTCGAGGCGGAAATCGTAGTGAAGCCGCGTGGCGGCGTGCTTCTGGATCACGAAGCGGAGGGCACGGTTACGGCGCTTGCCGACCTTGCCCGCGGGCTCGGGCGTGATGCGGAAGTCGCGCTTTTGCCGATACTTTTCGAGCGCCATGGAATCTCGAGACGGCTTTCAGTTGAACATTGACAGCCATTTTGGCACGATGGTCCTCCCCAACAACCTGCAGAGGGCCTCATGGCCGCCCGCGCATTGGCCTCGGTAACCGTGACATTTGGGATGGTTTCGATCCCGGTCAAGCTCTATGCGGCCACGTCGCCGCAGGCCGGCATCTCGTTCAATCTGTTGCACGCCGCTTGCGGGTCCCGCCTCAGGCAGCAATATCTCTGCGCGAAAGAAGGCGTCGTCGTAGAGAGGGCGGACATGGTCAAAGGCTACGAGTTCGCCAAGGACCAGTACGTCACCTTTACGCCCGAAGAACTGAAGGAGATGGAGGAAAAAGGGACGCAGATGATCGAGATCAGCGAGTTCGTGCCCGCTGAAACCATCGATCCGATCTACTACGACAAGGCTTATTTTCTCGGCCCGGACAAGGGAGGCGCGAAGCCCTATGCGCTCCTTGCCGAGAGCATGCGGCAAAGCGGTCAGACCGCGGTGGGCCGCTATGCGGCGCGCGGGAAGCAGTACATCGTGCAGCTCCGCGCCGTTCCGGGCGGCATCGTGATGCAGCAGCTTTTGTATGCGCCTGAAGTGCGAACGATTCAGGATGTCGGCATCGAAACGGCGCCCGTTCGGGACAACGAGCTCGCGTTGGCAAAGCAGCTGATCGCCCAAATCTCCGCGAAGGCGTTCGACCCGACCCAATACGAGGACGAGGTGAAGAAGCGGATCGAGGCGGCGGTCCAGCGGAAGGTCGAAGGCCAGGAAATCGCGATCTCGGAGGCACCCGCCGAGGGCGGCGCGCAAGTGATCGACTTGATGGAGGCGCTGCGGGCCAGCCTCGAAAAGACGGCCGGCAAGCGCGCACCCGCCCGGACAACGGCGGCCGAGCCCGCGCCCGCGGAGGCCAAGGCGGCCGGTCAGCGCAAGCCGCCGAAAAAAGTTGCGCCGGAGCCGGAGACGCGCCGCAAGACCGCCAAGCGGTAGCTGCGGGTCGAACTGGATAGTGGAGGCGTGTGACGGAAGGTTATTCGCTGCGCGAGGTCGGTAGGCTCCTCGGACTTCCTCGATCGGTCGTCAACGGCCTCATCGAAGCAGGCTTCGTTTCTCCGGCGCGCGGCCGGCGCCGCGAGTACCGTTTTTCCTTCCACGATCTGGTGCTGTTACGCGCGGCGCAGGGATTGGCCGAGGCGAAGATTCCGTCTTCGCGAATCCTGCGTTCACTGCGGCGGCTGCGCACGCAACTTCCGGACGAGATGCCCATGGCGGGATTGCGGATCGAAGCGGTCGGCGATTCGGTCGTCGTCAGCGAAGGCGATGCGCAATGGCAGCCCGAAAGCGGCCAGTACGTCCTGAAGTTTCAGGTTGCTTCGCCCGGCGGTCGCCTGGCTTTTTTCGGCCCTGCGAAAGCGGTTGAAACCCTCCCCGAGTCGGGATGGTTCGAGCGCGCATTGGCGCTCGAGATGGAGCAGCCGGCGAAAGCCTGCGATGCCTATCGGCGCGCGATTCGGTCGGATGCGCGAAACCTGGATGCCTACGTCAACCTGGGACGTCTGTTGCATGAGCGCGGCGCGCTCGACGAGGCGGAAGACGCGTATCGCGAAGGATTGCGCCATTGCGGCGCCGATCCCACGCTGCTTTTCAACTTGGCGGTCTTGCATGAAGACCTCGAGCGACCGGACGAAGCGATCGACGGCTATCGGGCGGCGGTCGCTGCGGCATCCGATTTCGCGGACGCGCATTTCAATCTTGCGCGCCTTTGCGAAGCGCGCGGCTTGAACCGCGAGGCCCTAAGGCATTGGAGCGCGTTTCGCAAGTTGACCGGCGCGGTCTAAAGCGACACGCCTCGTCCGGTTCGCCGATGACCGCCGAAGCATCGCCGACGCGAATTCTGTTCATCGGCAACAGCTATACGACGCGCAACGATCTGCCGCGCTTGATCGTCGGTCTGGCGGCGGATCCCGCGCATTCTCGCCACGTCGAAGTCGAGACGATTTTTGCCGGTGGGGCGAGTCTGCGGCGGCATTGGAACGCAGGCGTTGCCCAAAAGTCATTGGCGAAGGGCCAATGGGACTATGTCGTGCTGCAGGAGCAGTCGACTCTGCCCCTCAAGAACCGTGTGCGCTATCACGACAACGTCCGCTTGTTCGCTGGCGAAATCGCCGCACGCGACGCCCGTATCGCGTTATACCTGACCTGGTCGCGTCGACAGGCGCCGCAAGCGCAGCCTCTGATCACGAGTGCCATACACGATATCGCCGATGAGGTCGGCGCAACCGTCGTGCCCGTAGGCCCGGCGTGGCACATCGCGATGCGCGAAGATCCCTCGTTGACGCTCTACACCGATGACGGCAGTCATCCGACGGCGGCCGGATCGTATCTCGCCGCATGCGTTTTTCTCGTCACATTGTTCGGCGAACGTCCAATTGGATCGTCGGTGTCCGATGCGCTGAAGCTCGATCGCGCCACGGCCGCGAAGCTCCAGACGATCGCGTGGCACATGGCGCACGCTTGACGTAAGACGCGCGCTTACCGCGGATTCCCGCCCCGGCTGACGGCGCTTCGATCTGCGCGCCGACGGACAACGTCCTGCGATTGGCATGAAATCTCGACGTCATTCACAGCGACCCGTCGCCCAAGCATCACGCGGCGACCCTCTCGATGCAGCGCAGGCGCCTCCGCGAGCCCGCAACACGTCGCCCGACCGCCGCTTCGGCGTTGCTACTCTGTCTCACGGCTTGGCTTGCGGCCTGGACGCCGGCCGCGGTCGCCGACAAAAAGACCGTTTGCACGATCACCGTCAATTCCGCGGACGAAAAGGAAGCCTTTCGCCGTAGCTTGCCGCCCGACAAGTTTCGGTTCGTCGAGCTCGTGGAACGCGGACGACCGGACTGGCTCGCATCGGCTTGCCAACAAAAAATCCGCTGCGATGTGCTGGTCATCTCGGGCCATTACGACGGCGGCAAGGAATTTTTTTCCGACAAAGTCGAGGCGCGGGAATTCTTGCCCGTCGATGAGATGGAGCGCGCGTCATGCAGCGATTCATGCTCGACGCTGTTCTCGCAGCTAAAGGAAATCTATCTGTTCGGCTGCAACACGCTGAACCCCGAGCGGCAGAACAACGTTGCGGCAGCGATCGCGCGCGATCTGCGCCTGTCAGGGCACTCGGCGGTTGATGCCGAACGGGTCGCTCAGATGCTCGCAGCGCGCTACGGCGACAGCAGTCGCGATCGCATGCGGCAAATCTTTCCCAACGTGCCGGCGATCTACGGATTCTCGTCCGTTGCACCGCTCGGACCGGCGGCAGCGTTCAATTTGCATCGATACTTGCAGTCGGGAATCGGCGATGTCGCGAGCGGCCGGCCGACATCGCGACTGTCGAGCTATTTTCCGGGTCGTTCACTGACGGTAACGGCCGGTATGAACGACACCGATCCTCAAGCGAGCTATCGGCGTGATTTCTGCCAGTTTTCGGGCGATCGATTGGGCGCGGCGGCAAAAGCCGCCTTCGTCCATCGGATTCTCGAGCGCGATATGGCCGAGGTCCGCATCTTCCTCGATCGGATCGAACGCTATACGGCCTCGATGTCCGAGAGCGACCGCGCGACGCCGGGCGTCACGGAGGCGCTCGATGCGATCGTTCGCGACGAGCCGACACGATCTCGATATCTGGATTTCGCGCGGGGTGCCGAATCAGGGCAACTACGCGTGCGCATGCTGAAGCTCGCGGAAGGACTGGGCTGGCTCTCGCCGGCGGAGTTTCGCGTCGAGACGGTGCGAACGATCGGCGACGCCCTGGCGCGCCCGCATGTCAATGCAGCCGACGTCGATCTCGCTTGTGCCTTGAACCGGAGCCACGAGCTCGATGGCGAGCTCGATCGTCTGCAGGGGGCATCGGATGCCGATGACGCCGCGCACGCCGCCGTACGGGCTTGCCTCGGCGATTCGAAGGCGCGTGCGCGCGTGCTGGAAGCGCTGACGGGGCCGGACGACGATGTTCAAATCGCGCAGGTCTACCTGCGCCACCACCTGATCGAAGACGCGACCGAGATTCGCACGCTCACCGAGGAAATCCTTCAGATGACCAACGCGACGGCGCAGGCGCGCGCGCTCGATACGCTGGCGACTCAGCGGCCCGCCGATCGCGACAGCCTCGAGGCGCTCGCGAGCCTGTTTGCGCGTTCGAGCTCGTCGGCCGTTCAACTCGCCATCGCCGGAATCCTGCTGCGCGCCGACTACCGTACGATCGCCAGCGCCGATCTCGTTCAGTCGCTGCGGCAACACCGAAGGAAGTTCTCGAGCGGAGAGGACGCCGTCGACATCCTGATCCGCAGAGTTCAGGCGCTGCTCTAGCGCCTCCGATCGACGGTTCTCCGCGAACGATGCGCGGAGACTGCGGGAACGACGCGGCGCGTGCGATACTAGCGCGCCATTTTTTTTCCGTCGGTCGCTCCGCTCCATGTCCGCTCCGATTCGATTCCGGCTCGCCGCTGCTGCGCTTGCCGTATTGTGTGCCGCCGCCGTTCACGCCGACAAGAAGACGGTGTGCACGATCACCGTCAACTCGCCGGACGAAAAGCAGATTTTCGGTCGCAATCTGCCCACGGACGGATTCCAGTTCGTCGAGCTCGTCGAGCACGGGCGGCCCGATTGGCTTGCCTCGGCCTGTCGCGCCGGCGTGCGCTGCGACGTGCTCCTGATCTCGGGCCACTTCGACGGCGGCGACGAGTTCTACTCCGATCGACCCGACGTTCGCGAGTACCTGCCGGTCGACGAGATGGAGCGCGCTTCGTGCAGCGATTCGTGCTCGGGACTCTTTGCGCAGCTGAAGGAAGTCTATCTATTCGGCTGCAACACGTTGAACGCCGATGCGCAGAACGTGGCATCGGCGGAAATCGGACGCAGTCTCGTTCGCAGCGGTTATTCGACGGCCGATGCCGAACGGCTCGTACGCGCGCTGAACGAACGGCACAGCGACAGCAATCGCGATCGGATGCGCCAGATTTTCGCCAACGTTCCGGTGATCTACGGCTTTTCGTCGAAAGCGCCGCTCGGGCGCACCGCGGCGCCGTTGCTCGACCGCTACTTTCAGCCCGGCGCGAATTCCGAAGCGGCGGCCTCGGTGGGCAGTGGGCGCGCCAATGCGAAGCTGTTGGGTCTTTTTGCGCCGAGCTCGATGATGGTCGCGACCGGTTTGAGCGACACGGAACCGCAGGCCGATACGCGGCGGGACGTTTGCCGTTTCGCCGATGATCGATCGTCGACTGCGCGGAAGATTGACTTCGTCCACGATGTCCTGCATCGGGAGATGGCGGAAGTCCGGATGTTTCTTGGCCAGCTCGAGAAATACGTGGCGACGCTCGGTGAAGCGGATCGACGCATGCCCGCAGTATCGTCCGCGCTCGCGGAGATCGCGCTGGATCAGGCGACGCGTGACCGGTATTTGACGTTCGCGCGCGACGCCGACGAGCCCGCCGTTCGCGTGCGTATGCTGAGGCTCGCACAATCGCTCGGCTGGCTCTCGACCGACGAACTGCATGCCGAGCTCGTCGGCTTGATGCGCGATCGACTCGCGCAGCGTGCCATCGGGCCCGGCGACGTCGATCTCTTTTGCTCGCTCAATCGTAACGGCGAGCTGAACGCTCATCTTCATTTGCTGTCCGTCCGCGAGGACAACGTCGGCAACGCGGCCGTCCGCGCGTGCCTCGGCAGTGAAAAGGCAAGGGCACGCGTGCTGCGAGCGCTGACGAGCTCGAGCGATGAAGACGTCGAGATCGCGCGCGTCTATTTGCATCATCAGCCCATTGCCGAGGCGCGCGAGCTTCGGGCGCTGACCATGGAGATCGCCCGCATGAGAGGGGGCGATGCGCAAGTGCGCGCGCTCGATGCGCTCGCGCGCTACGAGCTCTCCGACCGCGAAAGCCTGGATGCGCTGACGCGCTTGTTTCCGCTGACGCGCTCGGTCGCCGTGCAACGGGCAATCGCGGGGGTTCTGCTCCATGCGGACTACGGCGCGCTCGAAAGGCCCGAGCTGTCGCGCGCGCTGCGCCAGCATCGGCTGAAATCCCCGAGCGGCGATGATCTGATCGACCTTTTGATCCGGCGCCTGGAATCCTAGCTTCGAGGAGGAT
Source organism: Casimicrobiaceae bacterium (assembly GCA_036493535.1). Lineage (GTDB taxonomy): Bacteria > Pseudomonadota > Gammaproteobacteria > Burkholderiales > Casimicrobiaceae > VBCG01. The sequence goes on along the minus strand of DASXPO010000040.1, from coordinate 7,248 downwards.
CGAACGGATGGCCCGCGGCGTTGACGAGCTTTCGATCGACGAGATCCGGCAACGGTATCTCGAGAAGAACGAATTGGTGTCCCCGCGGATCTTGACGCGGTTGCAGCGCGACTCGCGCCAAGGTGTGCGCCATCTGCATGCCGCGTTGAAAAAGCGCTACGAGCGCCAGCGCGACGAGCGGCTGCGGCTCGCCGCGATGCGGCATTTCGAGCTGCTGCTATGGAAATCGGGCGTGCACGACATTGCCGGCGTCGATGAAGTCGGCATGGGTCCGTTGGCAGGACCGGTCGTCGCCGCCGCCGTGATGTTTCCGCCCGAGACCGACATTGCGCGGGTCGACGACTCGAAGAAGCTCGACGCGCCGACGCGCGCGGAGCTCGCGCTGGAAATCCGTGCCAAGGCTTCAGGCTTGGGCGTCGGCGTTGCGTCCGTCGAGGAAATCGATACGATCAACATCTATCACGCGGGCCTTCTCGCCATGCGTCGCGCCGTCGAGGCGCTGCCGCGCCGCCCGCAGCATGTGTTGGTCGATGCGCGTACCGTACCCGGCGTCGAAGTGCCGCAGAACACCTTCAACAAGGGCGACGGCATCAACTTCTCGATCGCCGCGGCGTCGATCATCGCCAAGACCGAGCGCGACCGGATGATGGCGGCGCTCGATCGCCAATATCCAGGCTACGGTTTTGCCGCTCACAAAGGTTACGGCACGCCGGAGCATCGGCAAGCGCTGCAGAAGCTCGGTCCGTCGGCGATACATCGCAAATCGTTTCCCGTCATGCACGAGCTGCAGGGCGAATATTCGCCGCTCTTTTACGTGCTCAAGACGCAGCTCGAGGGCGCGCACACGCGCGCCGGTCTCGACCAACTGGAGACGGCGCTTCAGGCGCAGGCAGCCGATCTCGCTGAACAAGAGTGCAAGAAATTGCGATTGCTGGTGGCGCGGCGATGGAAGACCATCGGTTGAGCGCGCGGATTCGATGAGCGGCCTGAAAACCTTCGCATCGCAAGCGGATCTCGCCGACAAGACGGTGAGCTTCGACAAGCTTTCCGACCACGCTTACGCGTACACCGCCGAAGGCGATCCCAACACCGGCATCATCGTCGGTGACAACGCGGTTCTCGTCGCCGACACGCAGGCGACGCCGGTAATGGCGCAGGACGTGATCCGGCGCATTCGCGAAGTGACCGACAAGCCCATCAAGTACGTCGTGTTGACGCACTACCATGCGGTCCGCGTTCTCGGCGCATCCGCGTACGGCGCGCAGGAGGTCATCGCCAGTCAGGATACTTACGACCTGATCGCCGAGCGGGGCGAAGCCGATATGAAGAGCGAGATCGAGCGCTTTCCGCGCCTGTTCCGCGCGGTCGAAAGCGTACCGGGTCTCACCTGGCCGACGCTCACGCTCAAGGGCGAAATGACGCTGTGGCTCGGCACGCTCGAAGTCAGGTTGATGCAGCTCGGGCGCGGCCATACGAAGGGCGACACGGTCGTGTGGCTACCCGCTGAACGCGTGATGCTGTCGGGCGATCTCGTCGAATTCGGCGCGACGCCCTATGCCGGCGATGCATATTTCAGCGATTGGCCGGCGACGCTCGATGCGATAGCGGCGCTGCAGCCCGCTAAGCTCGTGCCGGGTCGCGGCGCCGCGCTCCTCACCGAGTCGCAGGTGCAGGAGGCCCTCGCGGGCACGCGCGCGTTCGTGAGCGAGCTCTTTGCCGCGATCAAGCCGGCGGCAGCGGCCGGCAAGGATCTGCGGACCGTCTATCGCGAAGCCTACGATCGTCTCAAGCCGAAATACGGTAACTGGGTCATCTTCGACCATTGCATGCCCTTCGACGTCACGCGCGCCTATGAAGAGGCGACGCGCCATCCCAACCCGCGCATCTGGACGGCGGAGCGCGACAAAGAAATGTGGGCGGCGCTGGAAAACTAGCGTCGGGCTCCTGGCGCCAATCAGACGGCGTGAATCGCGAAACCGCGGTGGACCCCGATTATCAGAAACTTGAATTTCCGTACGCCCGCTCCGTCGACCAGGACGCGCCCGAGCCGGCGCATCATCCGGTCGTCGTGGTCGGGGCAGGCCCCGTCGGCCTGACCGCCGCGATCGATCTCGCGCAGCGAGGGATGCGCGTCGTTCTCCTCGACGAGGACAACCGGCTGTCGACGGGCTCGCGCGCGATCTGCTTCGCCAAACGGACGCTCGAGATCTGGGATCGTCTGGGATGTGGCGAGCGCATGGTTCAGAAGGGCGTGTCGTGGAACGTCGGGAAAGTCTATTTTCAGGACAAGCTCGTCTACAGTTTCAACTTGCTACCCGAGCCCGGTCACCACCGGCCCGCGTTCATCAATTTGCAGCAGTACTATTGCGAGGGTTACTTGTGCGAGCAGGCGCAGACACTCGCGAATCTCGATCTCCGCTGGAAACATAAAGTCGTCGCAATCGAGCCGTCGCGCGACGGCGTGAACCTCGATGTAGAGACGCCCGAAGGTGCCTATCGCCTCCGGGCGGACTACGTGATCGCCTGCGACGGCGCGCGTTCATCGGTCCGCGGGCTCATCGGACAAGAGAGTACCGGTCGCACGTTCGACGATCGTTTCCTGATCGCGGACGTCAAGATGGAAGCCGATTTTCCGCCGGAGCGCTGGTTCTGGTTCGATCCGCCGTTTCATCGCCATCAATCGACGTTGCTGCATCGGCAACCGGACAACGTTTGGCGCATCGACTTCCAACTGGGCCGCGACACCGATCCGGAGCTCGAAAAAACGCCGGAACGCGTGGTCCCGCGTGTCCGTGCATTGCTCGGCGAGACCGCGCGCTTCGAGGTCCAATGGGTCAGCGTCTACACGTTCTCGTGCGCACGGATGGAGAATTTCCGGCACGGACGCATTTTGTTCGCCGGCGACGCCGCGCATTGCGTCTCACCATTCGGCGCGCGGGGGGCGAACAGCGGTGTGCAAGATGCCGAAAATCTTGCCTGGAAGCTCGCGTGGGTGCTCGAACGCAGGGCGCCCGAGACACTGCTCGACAGTTACAGTGACGAACGCCGATACGCCGCCGATGAAAATATTCGCTGCTCCACGCGGGCGACCGACTTCATCACGCCCAAGAACCGCGTCAGCCGGACGTTTCGCGACGCGACGCTCAAGCTCGCCAAGGATTTCCCGTTTGCGCGCCGCTTGGTCAACAGCGGACGCCTCTCCGTGCCGACCGTGCTGCGCGATTCGTGGTTGAACACGCCCGATGGCGACGCGTTCGCGGGCGATATGATTCCCGGTGCGCCTTGCGTCGATGGCCCGATTGCGGTCTCCGGAAGCGCGGGCTGGTTGCTGACCCACCTCGGCAATGGCTTCAACGGTATTTATTTCAGCGATGGCTCTTTGTCGACTACGGCACGCGAAGGCCTGACAGACCTTGGAGCCACGCGCAATTGCGTGCATGTGACCCTGGTGATTCCAAAGGGCGCAACGTTGTCCCGTCCCATTGCAGGAGCGTCTGTCGTCGAGGATCGCGACGGGGCGATCCAGCGGCGTTTCGATGCGCGTCCGGGTACGTTTTACCTCCTCCGCCCTGACCAGCACGTGTGCGCACGATGGCGCAGTTTCGATGTTGGTGCAGTGGAAACGGCGATCCGACGGGCAGTGGGCAACGCTTGCCAATCCGCGTCTTTCGTGCGTCCATTGCGTAATCGTTAGGACGACCCGGACCATCATGTCGACATTGATCGTTGAGCCTCACTTGGCGGAACCCGACGAGTTTTACGAGGCGTTGATCGGCATGCACCGCGATTTGAACGACGATGAGAGTCAGCTTGCGAACGCCGCTTTGATCCTGCTATTGGCGAATCACATCGGCGACACGGCGGTGCTGCGCGAAGCGATCGAGGCGGCGCGCTCCGGTGTCGCCAATTCCTGACGACGAGCGTGACGATGGAAACCGCTGCGCGTAAAGCTCCGCATGAAACTCACGCGCCGAAGCGCAGCAGCGCGCTTCGGTACCAGACCGGTTTCGGCAACGAGTTCGCGACCGAGGCGCTCGCCGGTGCGTTGCCGATCGGCCAGAACTCGCCGCAGAAAGTGCCGTACGGCCTCTACGCGGAGCAGCTTTCCGGTACGGCGTTCACCGCACCGCGAGGCGTGAATCGACGCTCGTGGCTCTATCGGATTCGTCCTGCCGCGGTTCACCGGCCGTTCCGGCGCACCGACGATGGACGGATCGCGTGCCGGTTCGACGATGTCGACGCAACGCCGAATCAATTGCGCTGGGATCCGCTGCCGTTGCCGAAAACCGCGACGGATTTCGTGCACGGACTGGTCACGATGGCGGGCAATGGCGATCCCGGCGCGCAAAGCGGTTGCGCCATCCACATGTACGCCACCAATCGATCGATGAGCGATCGCTACTTTTACAGCGCGGACGGCGAAATGCTGATCGTGCCGCAACAAGGGCGGTTGCGCTTTGTCACCGAGCTCGGACGCATCGAAGCGGAGCCGCAGGAAATCGTCGCCATTCCGCGCGGCGTGCGTTTTCGCGTCGAGCTGCAGGACGCGAGCGCGCGTGGCTACGTGTGCGAAAACTATGGCGCGCCGTTTCGCTTGCCGGACCTTGGTCCAATCGGTTCGAACGGGCTCGCCAATTCGCGCGATTTTCAGACGCCGCTCGCGGCGTATGAGGATTTGAGCGGCTCATTCGAGCTGATCGCGAAGTTCGGCGGCAAGCTCTGGTCAGCGGAAATCGATCATTCTCCACTCGACGTCGTTGCGTGGCATGGCAACTATGCCCCGTACAAATACGACTTGCGGCGCTTCAACGCGATGGGCTCGATCAGCTACGATCATCCGGACCCGTCGATCTTCCTGGTCCTTCAATCGGTCTCCGATACGCCGGGTGTGGACACGATCGATTTTGTGATCTTCCCGCCGCGGATCCTTTCGATGCAGCATACGTTTCGGCCGCCGTGGTTCCATCGCAATATCGCGAGCGAATTCATGGGTCTGATCCACGGCGCGTACGACGCGAAGGCCGAAGGTTTCCTGCCGGGCGGCGCGAGCCTGCACAATTGCATGAGCGGCCACGGTCCCGATGCCCAGACGTTCGAGAAGGCGACAGTGGCCGATCTCGCCCAGCCGGATCACATCAAGGACACGATGGCATTCATGTTCGAGACGCGCTGCATCATTCGCCCGTCGCCATACGCCATGGAATCGGCGGAGTTGCAGGCAGAATATTTCCAGTGCTGGCAAGGATTGAAAAAGCATTTCGATCCGCAGCGGCGTTGAACGACGCGATAAGCTGCAATCTAACAGGCTGTATTTGTCGCGGTGCGGTCGGAAAAACCAGGGGGCGACTTGTCTGATCTGAACGAAACGCACGATCCCGCGCTGAAGAGTTGGGTCGCTTCCGCGAACGATCCCCAAGGCGATTTTCCGCTGCAGAACCTGCCTTTCGCCGTATTTCGGCGCAAAGGGCAGAACGAGGCCTTTCGCGTCGGCGTCGCGATCGGCGATCAAGTGCTCGATATCGGGCTTGCGCAAACGGCCGGCGTGTTTTCCGGCCCCGCGGCGCGCGCGGCCGCTGCGTGCATGGCGCCGACGCTCAACGCATTCATGATGCTGGGCCCGACGGCGTGGTCGGCGTTGCGCGCTGCGCTATCGCAGATTCTGCGCGAAGGCTCATCGCTCGCGGAGCGACTGCAAGGCTGCGTCGTTGCGCAGAGTCACGTGGAGCACGCTGTTCCCGCGCAGATCGGCGACTACACCGATTTCTATGCGTCGATCCATCACGCAACGAGCGTCGGCAAATTGATGCGCCCCGACAATCCATTGCTGCCGAACTACAAATGGGTCCCGATTGGCTATCACGGACGGGGGTCGTCCATTCGTGTTTCGGGATTTGCGTTCCATCGTCCGATCGGGCAAATCATCCCGCCGGGGACGCAAGCGCCCATTTTGTCGCCGTCGAAGCGAATCGACTATGAGCTCGAGCTCGGCATTTTCATCGGCACCGGCAACGAATTGGGCACGCGCGTTGTCATCGGCGAGGCCGAGTCGCACGTCTTTGGATTGAGTCTTCTGAACGATTGGTCGGCGCGCGACATCCAGGCGTGGGAATACCAGCCGCTCGGTCCCTTCCTGGGGAAGAGCTTTGCGACGACGATTTCGCCTTGGATCGTCACGCTGGAAGCGCTTGCGCCTTATCGCGTTCCCTGGCAGCGTCCCGACGGCGACCCATGGCCTTTGCCCTATCTCGATGCTCCGGCGGCGCGTCGCGACGGCGCATTCGACGTCGAGCTCGAGGTTTTGCTCGAAACTGCGCGGATGCGAGAGAGCGGCGTCGCACCGCAACGATTGTCGCGGTCCAATTTTCGTCATGCCTATTGGACGATCGCACAATTGGTTGCTCACCATACGGTGAACGGTTGCAATCTCGAAGCCGGCGATCTCTTTGGCAGCGGTACGCAATCGGGTCCTGCGCCGGAGGAAGCGGGATCGCTGCTCGAGCTCACGGTAGGTGGCAAGCAGCCGCTCATGCTCGAGAGCGGCGAAAAGCGCACGTTTCTCGAGGACGGCGATGCGGTGACGATGCGCGGATGGTGCGAGAAGCCGGGTCTCGCGCGAATCGGCTTCGGCTCGGTCGTCGGCTGCGTCATGCCGCCCCGCGGGGACAACGACGGCGCGACGCCGTGACCGCGCCCGCGAGTCCGTTGACTCTCGCGCATTGGCGCCGCGCCGTCGCCGAGATCTATGCGGATGTTCGCGCAACGAGCGACCACTCTGCCGCAGCGGCGCGCTATCGTGCGGAACGCGATCGTTTATTCGCCGAACATCCGGATACCCCGATCAGCCCCGGCAGCCGTCGAAGCTGGCACGGTGCGTCGTGGTATCCGTACGATCCGAAATGGCGGACGGTCGGCATCGTAGAGCCTGCCCAATCGATCGCCACCTTCGACATCCCGCTTGCTGCTGACGGCGTCATTCATTGCACGCGCGTCGCGCGCGTTTCGTTCACGATCGCTTCGGAGACCGCAACGCTCGCGCTGTATTGGTTCGGAGGGTATGGCGGCGGACTGTGGCTGCCGTTTTCCGATGCGACGAGCGGCGAGTCCACATACGGCGGCGGCCGCTATCTTTACGACACGATCAAAGGGGCCGATTTGGGCGCCGACGACGACCGGATCGTTCTCGACTTCAATTTTGCCTACAACCCATCGTGCGCGTATGACGATCGTTGGGTTTGTCCGCTTTCCCCC
>DASXPO010000039.1:0-33490 GCA_036493535.1 Casimicrobiaceae bacterium | reverse complement strand
GCGACGATCGGTATAGACGATTTCGCCAAGATCGACTTGCGCGTCGCGCGGATCATCAACGCCGAAGCCGTCAGCGGCGCCGACAAGCTCTTGAAATTGACGCTCGATGTCGGCGAAGGACGCCATCGGAGCGTGTTCGCCGGCATCAAGTCGGCCTATCGTCCTGAGGATCTCATCGGCCGATTGACGCCGCTGGTCGCGAACCTTGCGCCGCGCAAGATGAAGTTTGGCCTCTCCGAGGGCATGGTACTCGCTGCGTCAGGCGAAGGTCCCGGAATTTTTCTGCTCGCCCCCGACGAGGGCGCGGAGCCCGGCATGCGCATAAAGTGACGACCCCCACGCTCGCGGCTTCGCCGCCGCGCTGCCCCCTGAGGGGGCGCACTTCGCGCCTCGGGGCGGCCCTTCAGCGCTCATGACGACCCTCTCGACCGGGCCCTTGTCGGCGGTTCCTACGCTCGATCTCGTCGTCATCATCATCGCAGCGTGGATCGTGCTGGGCGCGCTGGCGCTCGTCCGGCCGCGCGATCTGCGGTTTGTCAGCCGCTTCATTTTTCCCGCCGGCGCCGCTATCGCGCTAATGCTCGCGCTTCTTGCATTGCTCTCGATCGGTGCGCAGCCGCAAGCGCGGGTGCTGCCGCTCGGGCTGCCGGACCTCCCGTTCCACCTGCGCCTCGATGCGCTCTCCGCATTCTTTCTGCTGTTGATCGGCGGCGCCTCGTTCGGTGTCTCGCTTTTTTCCGCCGGCTATTTTCGCTCGAACGAAGGCACGCCGCCCGGGCTCATCGCTTTTCAGTATCACGTCTTTCTCGCCGCGATGGCGAGCGTGGTCGTCGCCGACGATGCGTATGCGTTCATGGTGGCGTGGGAATCGATGGCGCTGGCGTCGTTTTTTCTGGTCACGACCGATCACGGAATTCCGGAAGTTCGCCGCGCCGGCTTCTTGTATTTGCTGATCGCGCACATCGGTGCCATCGCGATCCTGCTGTGCTTCGGTCTGTTGCAGGCGGGCGGCGACGATTACACGTTCGACACCATGCGCAAGTTGACATTGATCGGCGCATGGCCAACCGCCGCGTATTTTCTGGCGCTGGTCGGATTCGGGGCGAAAGCGGGGCTGCTGCCGCTCCACGTGTGGCTCCCCGAAGCGCATCCCGCGGCGCCCTCGCCGGTCTCGGCGTTGATGAGCGGCGTGATGCTCAAGACCGCGATCTATGGCTTGCTGCGGGTCACGTTCGATCTTTTGCATGTGCAGCTCTGGTGGTGGGGCGTGGTCGCGCTTGCGATCGGCGTCGTCACTGCGCTGTTCGGCGTGATTTACGCCGCCGTGCAAACCGACATGAAGCGACTGCTCGCCTACTCGTCGGTGGAGAACATCGGGATCATCGTCGCGGGCTTCGGCCTTACGATCCTGTTTGCTGCGTACGACAAGATGCTCCTTGCCGCGATCACGATGACCGCGGTGCTCTACCACGCGCTGAACCACGCGTTCTTCAAGACGCTGTTGTTCCTCGTGACGGGATCGGTGCTGCACGCGACGAAGGAGCGAAGTCTCGGCAAGCTCGGCGGACTCATCCATCGAATGCCGTGGGTCGCATGGCTCGCCCTGGTCGGCACGCTCGCAATCGCCGGATTGCCGCCGTTGAACGGATTCGTGTCGGAATGGCTGCTGTTGCAAGCGTTCCTGTTCACGCCAAGCCTGCCTCAGTCGTTCGTCAACATGCTCGTGCCGCTCGCGGCCGCCGCACTGGTCTTGGCCGTTGCCCTCGCGGCCTACGTCATGGTCAAGTTCTACGGCGTCGTCTTCCTCGGCCGGCCGCGCGAATCACATCTTGCTTACGCACACGATGCCGGTCGCCTCGAACGCTTCGCGCTGGTGTGGCTCGCCGCGGGTTGCGTCGTTCTCGGCATTTTTCCGGTCAATGTCATCCGCGCGATCGATCCGATCAACGCCCTGTTGCTGAAGGCTTCCGCGATTCCCGCCGGCGGAGGAAGCTGGCTGCTGCTCGCGCCGATCAGTGCCGATCGCTCGAGCTACAGTCCGCTGATCGTGCTGGTCGTCATCGTCGCGACCGTGCTTTTGACGATGCGCATCGTCCATCGCTTTTATCATGGACGCATTCGCACCGCTCCGCCGTGGGACTGCGGCTTTCCATTGCAGACACCCCGGATGCAGGACTCGGCCGAAGGGTTCGGCCAGCCGATCCGCCAGGTCTTCGAGCCGTTCTTCCGGATCGAGCGCCATTTGCCGACGCCCTTCGATGCCGCGCCGCGCTATTTCGTCCGCATCGGCGATCCGTTCTGGACCTGGTTCTATTTGCCGATCGCACGCTCCGCTGATTTCGCCGCGCGGACCATCGGACGCATTCAGCAAGGCCGGATTTCGGTTTATCTGACCTACAGCTTTTTTACGCTGCTCGCGCTTTTGTTCTTCGTCCGATGACGATCACCGGATTCCTGACGCAGCTGCTCGAGCTCGCCATCGCGGTTGCGCTTGCGCCGCTGCTGGTCGGCTGGGTCAACATGTGCCGAGCGTGGCTGCAAAACAAGTCCGCGCCCTCGCTGTTTCTACCTTATCGAACGATTCGCAAGCTGTTCATGAAGGACGCGGTGGTCGCGCAAAGCGCTTCGGGCATTTTCCGAACCACTCCGTATATCGTTTTTGGCGCGATGTGTTGCGCTGCGGCAATCGTGCCGTCGCTCGCGACCGATTTGCCGTTCGCCCAGGCGGCCGACGCGATCGCGCTCGTCGGCTTGTTCGCGCTCGCCCGAGTCTTCATTGCGCTCGCCGCGATGGACATCGGAACTGCGTTCGGCACGCTGGGCGCGCGGCGTGAAATGTTCGTTGGCTTTCTCGCCGAGCCGGCGCTGTTGATGGTGCTCTTCACCGCGTCGCTGATTTCCGGCTCGACATCACTGCCGACGATCGTCGATGCGCTGGCACATCGCGAGCTGGCGATCTATCCGAGCCTTGCGTTCGCCGGCGTCGCATTCACGATGGTGTCGCTCGCGGAAAATGCCCGGATTCCGATCGACAATCCGTCGACCCACCTCGAGCTGACGATGATCCACGAGGCGATGCTGCTCGAGTATTCGGCGCGCCATCTGGCACTGCTCGAATGGGCTTCCGCGCTCAAGCTGTTCAACTACTCGTGCATCGGCCTCGCGTTATTTTTCCCTTTCGGAATCGCGGAGGCAGGCGACTGGCTCGCGATGATCGGTGCGGCGCCGGCGCTGATCTTCAAGTTGGCCTTGGGTGGCATCGCGCTGGCCTTCGTCGAAACGCTGTCGGCCAAACTGCGCATCTTTCGCGCGCCCGAATTTCTCGGCACTGCGTTTCTGCTCGCGGTGCTGGCGATGCTCGTCAACTTGCTGCTCGGCAGCTAAAGGATGAACGCCCCCCCACGCTCGCTCCGCTCGCTGCCCCCCGCGGGGGCCGGTCAGTCGGTCGGGGCGGCCCTTTCCGACTGACATCCGATGGCCGGCGTTCCCCTTTACGCGCAGTTCATCAATCTGCTCGCCGCGATCTTGCTGCTGCTCGCGTTCGCGATGCTTGCGCAACGCCGCGTGCTGACGCTGATCGACTTGTTCGCCGCGCAGGGGCTGGCGCTCGCGATCTCGACCGGCGTCGTCGCATACGGAACAGCGCAACCGCATCTGTACTTCTCGGCGGGGCTGACGCTTCTGCTCAAGGTCGCCCTGCTGCCGTGGATCCTGCATCGGCTGATCCGCAGGCTCGACGTCCGCTGGGAATTCGAGGGCCTGATCAACATTCCGACGACGATGCTGATCGGAATCGTGCTCGTCGTTTTCGCCTTCAACCTCGCCTTGCCGATTTCGCAGCTCGCGCACACGGTGACGCGCTCGACGCTCGGCATCGCGATGGCCAGCGTTATGCTGTCGTTTTTGATGATGATCACGCGGCGCAAGGCGATCCCGCAGGTGATCGGTTTCCTGGCGATGGAGAACGGCCTGTTCTTCGCCGCGACGAGCGCGACATATGGCATGCCGATGGTCGTCGAGCTCGGCATTGCGCTCGACGTGCTGGTCGGAATGCTGATCCTCGGCGTGTTCTTCTTCCAGATTCGCGAGCAGTTCGACAGCCTCGACTTGCGGCACCTGGAGAAGCTCAAGGAAAACGAGTGATCGAGGTCGTCCTCGTTCTGACGCTGCCTCTGATGGGCGCCGCCGTGCTGGCGGTCATCGGCGAGCGCGATTTCGCGCCGGAGGTGAACGTTGTCGCGAGCTTGTGCACGCTTCTCGCGGCGGCGGCGTTGACCGCGCGAGTCATCTCGTTCGGGCCGATGCTCGTTCTCGAGCAACTGTTTTTCGTTGACCCGTTCAACGTGTTTCTGGTCGCGTTGACTGCATTTGTCGGGTTCACGACGTCGCTCTTTTCGCGGCCGTACATGCGGATCGAGCGCGCGCATGGCCATCTGACGGCCGGGCGACTGCGGCTCTTTCACAGCATGTATCAGCTGTTCAATTTCACGATGCTGCTGGCGCTTCTCACCAACAACATGGGCATCCTGTGGGTCGCGCTCGAAGCCGCGACGCTCGCGACCGTGTTGCTCGTCTCGCTCTATCGCACCCCGGCAAGCCTCGAGGCAGCGTGGAAATATTTCATTCTCTGCGGTGTCGGGATCGCGCAAGCGTTGTTCGGCACGATCCTTCTCTATTTCGCGGCGGAGAAAGTGCTCGGCGCAGGGGGCGGCGCGCTGTTATGGACCGAGCTCAACAACGTCAAAGGCGACCTCGAGCCGACGGTGTTGTCGCTGGCGTTCGTCTTTTTGCTCGTCGGTTATGGCACGAAGGTCGGCCTGGTCCCGCTGCACAATTGGCTCCCCGACGCGCACGCCGAAGGTCCGACGCCCGTATCGGCCGTATTGTCGGGGCTGCTATTGAACGTGGCGCTCTACGCGGTGGTCCGTTGCAAGGTGTTGGTCGAGGCATCGGTGCAGACGTCGATCGCGAAAGAGCTGATGATGGGCTTCGGTCTTCTATCGGTCGTCGTCGCGGCGTTTCTGTTGTCGCGGCAAAAGGACATCAAGCGGCTGTTCGCGTATTCGTCGATCGAGCACATGGGGATCATCACGTTCGCATTCGGCATGGGCGGCCCGATCGCCAACTTCGCCGGCATGTTGCACATGACCGTTCACTCGCTCACCAAATCGGCGATCTTCTTCGCCGTCGGCCACGCGACGCAAAAGGCGGGAACGCAATTGATCGACGGCATCCGCGGCCTGATCACGCTGAGCCCGATGATCGGCTGGGCGCTCGCGCTCGGCGCGCTCGCGATTCTCGGCATGCCGCCGTTCGGCGTTTTCGCGAGCGAGTTCCTGATCCTCACGACGGCGATGCGTGATCAGCCGTGGGCGACGCCGTTTCTATTGATCGCACTCGGCATCGCATTCGCCGCCGTGTTTTCGAAAGTGCAGCCAATGGTATTCGGCGAGCCGAATGCACAACGCCTGCCACACCGACCGGCGTTGATTCCGGTGTTCGTGCACCTTGCACTGGTGCTGATGCTGGGCTTGTGGATTCCGCCATATCTTGCCGAGTGGTATCGACAGGCGGCACGGTTGATCGGATGACAACGAAATGAATCTGTCCGGACTCGGTCTCGCCTCGGCGTCGATTCCGGGCGCGATTCCCGGCTTCCGCGTTCCGGTGAGCTCGGGACAACTGTTGGCCGCGTGTCGACTGGCGTGGGAGCAAGGCGCGACGCTGGTTGCGCTGTGGATCATCGATGATCGCGATCGCAGACGCGGATTTTGCCTGCGTGTCGCCTTGCACGATGTCGATGGCCTCACCATTCTCGAGTACACGATCCCCGACGCGAATGCCGCGTATCCGGACCTCTCCACGATCTTTCCCGCGGCGAATCGCATGCAGCGCGCGGCGTTCGATTTGGTCGGCATCGCAGCGGAGGGCGATGATCAGCGCCCATGGCTATGGCTCGCGAGCTGGCCGATCGACCAATTTCCGCTGCAGCGCGACTTCGTTGCATCGCCGAAGTGGGAGCCGGGGGAGGAAACCTATCCGTTTGTAAAAGTCGAAGGTGACGGCGTCCATGAAATTCCCGTGGGACCTGTTCATGCGGGCATCATCGAGCCCGGCCACTTTCGCTTTCAGGTCGTGGGAGAAAAAGTGTTGCGTCTCGAAGAACGCCTGGGCTACGTGCACAAAGGCGTTGAAAAACGCTTCGAGTCGATGGGGATCGAAGCCGCGCATCGGCTTGCCGGCCGGGTCTCCGGCGACAGCACCGTCGCTTACGCATGGGCTTACGCGCAATCCGTCGAGGCGATTGCCGATGTCTCGGTTCCACCGCGCGCCGCCTGGCTTCGCGCGCTGGCACTCGAGCGTGAGCGGATCGCCAATCACCTGGGCGACCTCGGCTATCTCGGCAATGACGGCGGATTTGCATTCGGGCTCGCGCAATTTTCGCGCTTGAAGGAAGACGTCCTGCGGCTGAATCTCGCTGCATTCGGCCATCGCATGATGATGGATTACATCGTGCCGGGCGGTGTCGCGGCGCCGCTCGATCCCCGCCACGATACGGCGCTGCGCGATCAATGCGCGTCCCTCGACCGCGAGATTCGCGTACTGCGCGGTATCTACGACGAGCACGCGGGTCTGCAGGATCGTTTTCGGAGCTGCGGCCGCGTGACGGCCGAGCTCGCGGCACAGCTTGGATTGACGGGACTGGCGGGTCGCGCGAGCGGCCAGACGCGTGACCTGCGCTGCGATTCTCCAACGCCGCCGTACGACGTCGTGGCGGCTCAAAAGATTACCGAAACGGATGGCGACGTGGCGGCACGCGTCGCCGTGCGCTTCGACGAGCTCTTTGAATCGCTGCGTCTTTGCGGGGCGCTCGTCGATGGCATGCCGGAAGGCGAGTTCGCCGTACCCGTTCCGCAGCCGCCGGCGTTTCGTCTTGGCGTCGGTTTTGTCGAGGGCTGGCGTGGGCCGGTGTTCATCGCCCTCGAGAGCGGTCCGGACGGCACGATCCGGCGCTGTCATCCGCACGATCCGTCGTGGTCGAATTGGCCCGTGTTGGAGCATGCGGTGATCGGCAACATCGTTCCGGATTTTCCGCTGATCAACAAGAGCTTCAATTTATCGTACAGCGGTCATGATCTTTGACATGTCACCGATATGCTGACAATTCTTCGCCAGATCGCGATCACCGGCATCAAGACCGAGGCGACGCCGCCCGCCGCGGATCAAGATGTCGTCGCCGCGCGGCTGCAGGAACAAGTGCTGCGCACCTTGGGACGTGCGTTGACGATCCGCCAGGTCGACGCCGGATCCTGCAATGCTTGCGAGCTCGAAATCCATGCGCTCGCCAACCCCTACTACAACATCGAGGGCATGGGCATCCGCTTCGTCGCGAGTCCGCGTCATGCGGACATGCTGCTCGTCACCGGACCTGTCTCGAAGCACATGGCGATCGCACTCAAGCGGACCTACGATGCGACACCTGATCCGAAGCTCGTTGTCGCCGTCGGCGATTGCGGCTGCACCGGCGGCATTTTCGGCGAGAGCTACGCGAGTCTCGGCCGCGTCGCCAACGTCATTCCGGTCGATGTCGAAATTCCAGGCTGTCCGCCCAGCCCCACTGCGCTGCTGCAGGGAATAATTGCGGCGATCACGGCGTCGGCACCGCTGAAGTCAGATTCCGATTCGCATACCGAATAATCGGCTCAAGCGACCCGTCCCCGCGTCTAATAGGAGGGAGCCGCGCGGAACCAACCGCCGCCTGCGCTGACCTAACCTTCGAGAACAAGACGAAGGCACGCGCAGTCCTCCATGAGCCAGCCCCGGTCCGATGCGCTGGTGGTGTTCGGCGCCACCGGCGATCTCGCGGGCAAGATGATCTTCCCGGCGGTGTGCGCGCTCGCTGCCAGAGGCGCGTTCGACATTCCGCTGATCGCGATTGCGCGGCATGACGTCGATGCGCTCCGCACCGCGGTTACAAGCCATCTCGACGCATGCACGCCTGCGCGCCGCAAGCTCGACCGCGATCTCGCGCGGCGAATTCGTTACGTCGCCGGCGATTTGGGGGATGCCGCCACGTACGCGAAGTTGAAGCGAGCGCTTCGCGATGCGCGTCATCCGCTCCATTACCTCGCGATTCCGCCCGCTCTATTTCCCGCGGTCGTCGCCGGACTGTCGGAATCCGGCCTCGCAGCCGGTGCGCGTATCGCGGTGGAAAAACCCTTCGGTCACGATCTCGCGTCCGCACGCGCACTCGACAAGACGCTTCGCAATGCATTCGCCGATTCCGCGATCTTCCGCATCGACCATTTTCTCGCCAAGGACCCCGTTCGCGATCTCGTTTTTCTTCGCTTCGGCAATCGCTGGCTCGAGCCGATCTGGAATCGAACGTCCATCGCAAGGATCGAGATCACGATGGCCGAAACGTTCGCGATCGCCGGCCGCGGGCGCTTCTACGATGCCGTCGGCGCGCTGCGCGACGTCTTCCAGAATCATCTGCTGCAAATCGTCGCGCTGTTGACGATGGGCCCGCCGGCGCGCCCGACGAGGCGCGCGATCCATGCCGCACGCGTTGCGGCGTTGACCGCGCTGCGACCGCTTGCACCGAACGACATCGTCCGCGGCCGATTCAAAGGCTATCGCGAAGTCGAAGATGTTGCGCGCGATTCGCACACCGAGACCTACGTCGCGGTGCGGGTTCGCAGCCGGGCGTTACGCTGGAAGAATGTGCCGATCTGCGTGCGTGCCGGCAAGTGCCTGCCGGTTACGTCGACTGAAATTTGGATTGCCTTCAAGCCGCTTGCATTCCCGGTCGCGCCGAACACCGGCACGGCGGCCGGTCACCTGCGCTTTCGCCTAGGACCGGGACGCATCGATATCGGCCTCGGCGCTTACGTCAAACGCCGCGGCGCGGCAATGGTCGGCGATTTCGTCGAGCTTCGCGCCGATCTCGGCATTGACGAAGATCGCGATGCTTACGAGCGCCTTATCGAAGCCGCGCTCGCCGGCGATCATGCGTTGAGCGAAAGCGCCGAAGGCGCGTATGCGTCATGGCGCGTCGTCGAGCGCGTCGTCAAATCGAACCTTCCGGTCTTCGAATACGCGCCGGCAACATGGGGACCGGCCGAAGGCAATCGCATTCTGCCGCGTGGCGTGCGTTGGCACGATCCGACGCCGAATGCCTAGCGGAGTCGAATCAAATGTCGGCGCATATCGAGGACTACGCACTGATCGGCAACATGCGAACGGCGGCGCTGGTTGCGCGCGACGGCTCGATCGATTGGTTGTGCGTGCCGCAGTTCGACAGCCCCGCATGCTTTGCCGCGCTGCTGGGCCGCCGCAGCAACGGCCATTTTCGGATAGCGCCGGCGGGTCAGCAGCGTGCGGTGCGGCGCCGCTATCGCGAGCAGACGCTGATCCTCGAAACCGAGATCGACACCGACGACGGTACGATCCGACTCGTCGATTGCATGCCGCTATGGCCCGACCGCCTCGACATCGTGCGCATCGTCGAGGGCGTCCGTGGCCGCGTGCCGATGCGGATGGATCTGGTGATGCGCTTCGGCTACGGCGTGGTGACGCCCTGGGTCCGTCGGGTCGAAGGCGCGCTGTTTGCGACGGCCGGCCCGCACACGATCGAGCTTCGAACGCCGGTGACGACGCGCGGCGAACGGTACACGACGGTCGGCGATTTCAGCGTGGCGCCCGGACAACGCGTACCGTTTGTCCTGACGTATTTCGCCTCGCACTGCCCGCGTCCGGTGCCGATCGACCCGTTCGCCGCGCTCGACCAAACCGAGCTCTCCTGGCGGACATGGTGTTCACAGTCGACCTACGACGGACGTTGGAGCGACGCAGTCACGACGTCGCTTATCGTGCTGAAGGCAATGACGTATGCGCCCACCGGTGGAATCGTGGCCGCGCCGACGACGTCGCTACCCGAGAAAATCGGCGGGGTCCGCAATTGGGACTATCGCTATTGCTGGTTGCGCGATGCGACGTTCACGCTCTACGCGCTGCTGCTTGCGGGGTATCGCGACGAAGCGCGGGCGTGGCGCGAATGGCTTCTCCGTGCGGCGGCGGGACGCCCGCAGGATTTGCAAGTGCTCTACGGTCTCGCAGGCGAGCGTCAACTGGTCGAGCTCGAGCTGCCGTGGCTCATCGGCTTTCGCCGGTCGGCACCCGTGCGCATCGGCAACAAGGCCTCCACTCAGCTACAGCTCGACGTCTACGGCGAAGTGATCGATGCGCTCTCGCTCGCGCGCTACGCGGGGCTCGAGCAGAATGCCGATGCGTGGGCGTTTCAACGCGTGCTGCTCGAATTCCTCGAGTCGCATTGGGACGAGCCGGACAACGGCATCTGGGAAATCCGCGCGGACCGCCAGCATTTCACGCATTCCAAGGTCATGGCGTGGTGCGCGGTCGAGCGCGGCATACAGGCCGTCGAACGATTCCATCTCGAGGGTCCGGTGCGGCGCTGGCGCGCGCTCCGCGACGAGATCCATGCGACCGTATGCGAGCGCGGCTTCGATGAACGCCGCAACACGTTCGTCCAACGCTTCGGTGCCCGCGATCTCGATGCAAGTCTGTTGCAGATTCCACTGGTGGGCTTTCTACCCGCGGACGATGTGCGCGTTCAGGGCACGATTGCCGCGATCGAGCGCGAGCTCGTCGTCGATGGACTGGTGATGCGCTATCTGCCGGCCAATCGCGTCGACGGACTGCCGCCGCGAGAAGGCGCTTTTCTTCCCTGCTCGTTCTGGCTCGCCGATGCGCTCGCGCTCACAGGTCGCAGGACGGAGGCGATTGCGTTGTTCGAGCGCGTCCTCGCGCTGCGCAACGACGTCGGACTGTTGTCCGAAGAATACGATTGCCGTTCGCGGCGCCTGGTCGGCAATTTTCCGCAGACGTTGACCCACGTCGCCATCGTCAATACCGCATGCAACCTATCGCGGCGCGGCGGTCCGTCCGAGCATCGAAGCGGCGGCATGACCGACGAGCCACCGGGGACGGTGGACGTCAAGAAACCGCGCCGTCGAACGGGTCAGAAGCATTAGGCGTTCAGTAGGCTATCGCCGCGGCGGCGCAGGCCTTCCAAAACGAAGCAACGACGCGGCGCGAAAGCGGTGCATCGCCGGCCGTCGCGATTAGCGCAGCTTGCGCTCGTATCGCACGTCCGGCTCTCCCTCTTCGTTACCGCTGCCGTCACCGAACGCGACCGCCGTAAAGCCGTGACGTTCGTAGAACCGTCGCGCCCCCTGGTTGCATTGAAACGCGTAGAGCCGAAGGACCGGCGTCACGAGCTTCGCTTCGTTCATCACGACCTCGAGCAATTCGGTGCCGAACCCACGACCGGTGAATCCGACCTTGATGTACAGATGCTCGAGCCAAGCGCCGTCGCGTGCGGCGAAACCGATGATTGCGTCGTCCTGCTCGGCGATGCGGATCGAACGGCGCGGGAAAACCTCTTCGCGCATCCAGTCGTGCGTCTCTGCATCGCTGTGTGCCACTTTCAAGTTTGGGAGCGCCGTGCGCCGAGCCGTGAGAAACAGCTCGGTGACGGCGTCCACTTCGGCCGCGAAGTGGGCGGGATTCGGTCGCCGAATGACGACTTTCGCGCCGCCGGTCATCGCAGGAGATCGCCCGATGCCTTACGGCCGCGGGCCAGTGTCGTGCTCGCGCCGAGCGACGCCGTGCTGCGCCGTCTGGTTTCATTATCGAGAACGGGCTTCAAATGTTCCGCCGTATAGCTTCCTACTTTCTTGGCGATCTCCTCCGGCGGTCCTTCGGCAATGATCTCCCCGCCGCCGGCACCCCCTTCCGGACCGAGATCGACGATCCAATCGGCGGTCTTGATCACATCGAGATTGTGCTCGATGACCACGACCGTGTTTCCGTGATCGCGCAGGCGATGCAGCACCGTCAGCAACATTTCGATGTCGTGAAAATGCAATCCCGTCGTCGGCTCGTCGAGGATGTACAGCGTCCGTCCGGTATCGCGCTTCGACAGCTCCAGCGCGAGCTTCACGCGTTGCGCTTCGCCGCCCGACAGCGTCGTTGCCGACTGGCCGAGCTTAATATAACCGAGACCGACGTCCAGCAGCGTCGATAACTTTCGCGCGACGGCCGGGACGGGCTCGAAGAATTGATAGGCCTGCTCGACCGTCATCGACAACACGTCGTGGATGTTCTTGTCCTTGTAGCGGATTTCGAGCGTCTCGCGGTTGTAGCGCTGGCCGTGGCAGACGTCACACGGGACATAGATGTCGGGCAGGAAGTGCATCTCCACTTTGATGAGCCCGTCGCCTTGGCACGCCTCGCAACGACCGCCCTTCACGTTGAACGAGAAACGACCCGGTCCGTAGCCGCGCTCACGGGCCTCCTTCACTTGCGCAAACAGTTCGCGAATCGGCGTGAACAGTCCCGTGTACGTGGCCGGATTGGAGCGCGGCGTGCGGCCGATCGGACTTTGATCGACGCTGATCACCTTGTCGAAATGCTCGATTCCCTCCATGTCGACGTAGGGCGACGGTTCTTCGGCGCTGTCATAGAGATGCCGCGCGACGGCGTGATAAACGGTATCGTTGATGAGCGTCGACTTGCCCGACCCCGATACGCCGGTCACGCACACGAACAGTCCGACCGGCAGCTTGAGCGTGACGCCTTTCAAGTTGTTCCCCGTCGCGCCGGTCAGCGTCAAAACCTTTTCGGGATCGACGCGATAACGCCGCGAGGGAAGCGGAATCTGCCGCCTGCCTGCCAGGTATTGGCCGGTCAATGAATGCGGCGCACGGCGGATATCGTCGGGTGTTCCTTGGGCGACGACTTGACCGCCATGCTCGCCCGCACCGGGGCCCATGTCGACGACGTGGTCGGCGGACAGGATCGCATCCTGATCGTGCTCGACGACGATCACGCTGTTGCCGAGGTCGCGCAGGTGCTTGAGCGTGGCAAGCAGGCGATCGTTGTCGCGCTGGTGGAGGCCTATCGACGGCTCGTCGAGCACATACATGACCCCGGTCAGGCCGGAGCCGATTTGCGACGCGAGTCGGATGCGCTGCGCTTCGCCGCCGGACAACGTTTCAGCCGAGCGATCGAGCGCGAGATAATCGAGACCGACATTGTTCAGGAACGCGAGCCGCGAAACGATCTCTTTGATGATCCGGTCCGCGATCGCCGCCTTGTGGCCGTCGAGCTTCAACCGCGCGAAGAATTCGGAAGTTTGCTTCAGCGGCCATGCCGAAACTTCGAAAATCGCGCGTGCGTCGCCACCTTCGCCGACCTTTACGTGTCGCGCTTCACGGCGGAGCCGGGTGCCGCCGCATTCGGGGCACGGCTTGTTGTTCAGATATTTCGCGAGCTCTTCGCGCACCATCACCGAATCGGTCTCGCGATAGCGACGCTCGAGATTGGGAATGATGCCCTCGAACGTGTGCTCCTTGACGAACGGCCGGCCGCGTTCCGACAAATAGGTGAACGGAATCTTCTCGTCACCCGAGCCGTAGAGAATGACGTTCTGCACGCGTTCCGGCAGCTTCGCGAACGGCCGGTCGACGTCGAAGCCGACATGCTTCGCGAGGCTTTGCAGCATCTGGAAATAAAACTGGTTGCGCCGATCCCAACCCTTGATCGCGCCGGATGCGAGCGAGAGCTGCGGAAACGCGACGACACGCTTCGAATCAAAAAACGTGATCGCACCCAATCCGTCGCAGCGCGGACATGCGCCGAGCGGGTTGTTGAACGAGAACAGGCGCGGCTCCAGCTCGGACAGCGAGTAGTTGCAAATCGGACACGCGAACTTCGCGGAAAAGAGATGCTCGGCACCGGAGTCCATTTCGACGGCGATCGCACGCCCGTCGCCGTGGCGTAGCGCTGTCTCGTACGATTCGGCGAGCCGCTGCTTCATGTCGGCGCGGACCTTCAGCCGGTCGACGACGACCTCGACGGTGTGCTTCGAATTCTTCGCGAGCTTCGGCACCGCGTCGATCTCGTACACTTTGCCGTCGACGCGCACGCGAACGAATCCTTTGGCGCGAAGCTCCACCATCAGCTCGAGCTGCTCGCCCTTGCGATTCACCACGACGGGCGCGAGGATCATCAGCTTCGTGTCGTCGGGAAACGCAAGCGTGGCGTCGACCATCTGCGAAATCGTCATCGCCGCGAGCTTCTGTTCGGGATGATCGGGGCAGTAAGGGTCGCCGACGCGCGCGTACAAAAGCCGCAGATAGTCGTGGATTTCGGTGACGGTGCCGACCGTCGAGCGCGGGTTGTGCGACGTCGCTTTCTGCTCGATCGAGATGGCCGGTGACAGGCCCTCGATCAGATCGACGTCCGGCTTTTCCATCAACTGGAGAAACTGCCGCGCATAGGCGGAGAGCGACTCGACATAGCGCCGCTGGCCTTCTGCGTAGAGCGTGTCGAACGCGAGCGAGCTCTTGCCCGACCCCGACAGCCCTGTGATCACGATCAGCCGCTGGCGCGGAAGGTCGAGGTTCAGATTCTTGAGATTGTGTGTGCGTGCGCCGCGAATCCGAATCGAGTCCATACGCTTAGCTGAGGTATATCTTCGGGTCTATCTTTTAGAGCCGCGCGCCGTCAATCCGAGCTCGGCCATTTGGATGAAAGCGCGCGAAGCGAACCTGATAGTATATTGCGTTTCGTGATCTCATTCACGTACCGACGCGCACCGCAAACGCGAGTCCGAGCGCCGGCGGATAACCAACGTCAGTTCAACCTTTCCACCGGAGAGCCGCCATGGCATCGGTCAACAAGGTGATCCTCATCGGCAACCTGGGGCGCGATCCCGAAACGCGCTACACCACGGGCGGCGACGCGGTCACTACGCTCAACATTGCGACCAGCGAGCAATGGAAGGACAAAAGCGGCGAAAAGCAGGAACGCACCGAATGGCATCGCGTCGTGCTGTTCGCCCGGCTCGCCGAAATAGCGGGCGAATATTTGAAAAAGGGCCGCTCCGTCTATATTGAGGGTCGACTGCAAACCCGCAAGTACACCGACAAGGATGGCGTCGAAAAATATTCGACCGAAATAGTGGGCGATCGGATGCAGTTGCTCGGCGGGCGCGAGGGTGGCGCGGCGAGCGGCGGCGAGGCCGAGTTCGCGGGCGCTACCGCGGGCGCCGGCGGTCGGCGCGAGTCAGCGACCGGCGGCGCCGCGCCGAAGGGCGGCGCGAAAAAGAACACCGAGGATTTCGACGACGATATTCCGTTCTAATCATTTTTGAACCATAACGCGGGTCGACGCGGTGGATCGCGCTTCGACGCGCTCGAGGCGAAATTCGACGCAAAGCTGGACTTCGTCCGTGCCGATATCAAAGCCGGGGTGAAGGCGAGTCAGGTCCAAAACCTGTTGTGGCTCTCCGGCATCATCCTGGCAAGCAACGGCGCCGTGATTGCGTTGCTCGCCCGCGCAACTCACGCGATCTGACTATCGAGCTTCGGTTCTAAATCGCATTCTCGATCGCCCGCTCATCCGCTGTTTCCGCGGATGACCCAGTGGCGATGACGCCTCCGCCAAGACAGACATCTCGATCGTAGATCACCAGATATTGTCCCGGCGTCGGTGCCCACTGCGGCGCATCGAATCGCACACGCACCTGGCCGTGGTCCGACCGAATTTCGCAGGCGGCATCCGCCATCCGGTAACGCGTCTTCGCACCGGCGCGAAGCGGAAACGATGGTGCCGCGCCCGCGATCCATTGGACGTCCATTGCCTGGACCTCGCAGCGGTACAAGAGCGGATGGTCATGGCCTTGCACGGCGATCAGCGCGTTTCGTGCGCTGTCCTTCGCCGCGACGAACCAGGGCGCGGCATTGCCGTCCCGTTGCCCACCCACGCCCAAACCCTGCCGCTGTCCGAGCGTGTAATACGCAAGGCCGGAATGCACCCCGATCGAGCGGCCTTCGGGCGTGATGATCGGCCCCGGCGTACGCGGCAAATAACGCGCGAGGAAGTCGCGAAACGGACGTTCGCCGATGAAACAGATGCCGGTCGAGTCCTTCTTGCTCCACGTCGGAATGCGTTCCCGCTTCGCAATCGCGCGAACGTCGCTTTTTTTTATCGAGCCGAGGGGAAAAATCGTCGGCGCAAGTTGCGCCTGCGTCAATCGATGGAGGAAATAACTCTGATCTTTCGCATGATCGAGCGCCTTCAAAAGCTCGATTCCGGCGGGCGTCGGACGCAGCCGCGCGTAATGTCCGGTGGCGATCGCATCGGCGCCCAACGCCATCGCGTAATCGAGGAACGCGCAAAACTTGATTTCGCTGTTGCACAGCACATCGGGATTCGGCGTGCGACCCGCTTCGTATTCACGGAGAAACTGCGCGAATACGCGCGTCCGATATTCCGCGGCGAAGTTGACTGCTTCGAGCTCGACGCCGATCACGTCGGCGACCGCCGCAGCGTCGACGAGATCCTCGCGGGACGTGCAGTATTCGTCGGTGTCCTCGTCTTCCCAGTTCTTCATGAAGAGGCCGACGACCTCGCAACCCTGCTCTTTCAAGAGCCAGGCCGCGACCGACGAGTCGACTCCGCCGGACATCCCGACGATGACTTTTTTCTTCCTCACGGTGCAATCTCGGTCACGAATCCCACCGGCCAGCGGCGACCGGCGCGATAGTCGTCGACGCAGCGAAGCACGAGCGGACTGCGGTGGCGTGGCCGCTGCGCAGCCAGATCCTCGTAGGTGAGCCACAACGCGCGCAGGATGCCGTGATCGAGCGGTCGGGACGGATCGTGCCGCCGCGCATCGGCGGCGAACGCGAACCGAACGAAGGTGGCGCCGTCCGCCGGCGCCTGCCAGCGATAGACGCCGACAAGTGCAGTGGGGGTGACGTGCCATCCCGTTTCCTCGAGCGTTTCGCGAACGGCTCCAGCGGGCAGCGTCTCGCCGACTTCAAGATGACCGGCAGGCTGATTGAGCTCGGTGCCGTTGCGGGTCTCTTCTTCGACCACCAGGAAGCGGCCGTCGCGCTCGACGATCGTCGCGACCGTTACTGTCGGACGAAGTGTCCCCGACTCATGCATGGACATCCTCGCGCATCGCTCGTGTCATTGTGGTCAACAAACAAAAAAGGCAGGGGTTTTCACCCCTGCCCCTTGCAAGAATGAAGCCCGACTTACGGAGTCGATTCCTTTTGCAGTTCGCGCAGCAGCTGGGCGCGTTGTTCCTTCGTGAGATTCTTGACGTTCGGCATCTTTTCGCGCGGGCCCGAGGCTTTCGATGCGGCGACGTTCGCCTTCTGTTCGGCCGGATTCGTGCCGGCCATGTCGGACAGACCTTGCTGCGACCCCTGGTCGTATTTGGTCTTGGTCTTGGGCTGCATCTTTGACGCGTTCACGTTCGCCTTCTGTTCGCTCGGATTCGGGCTGTTGCGCGAAAGGTCCTCTGCTGCCTTTTGTTTTTGGTCGAAGGCCTTGGCTTTGTCGGTCGATTGCGCGGCCTTGACGTTCTCCTTGGCCTTTTCAGCAGCCGACTTTTCCATCGGCGCGGGCGCGGGTGCGGCCGTTTGCGCGACGGCGGCCGTCGAAACGGCGGCAAACGTGCCGGCAAGCAACGTTGCGAGCAACTTATTCATTCGATATCTCCTCGGACGTGGGGATGTTGGACGCAAACGTCGCAGCCTTCGTGAGGACGCGGGAGCGTCGTTGTTTAAAACGGCAAAAGCTTGAAACTATACGATAATAGACCGATTATTGCCAAGCGGCAACGATCTCAAACGGCCATCGACCGGGCATGCCGCTTCGTTCACTCGCTACTTTGCCGGAGCCTTTTCCGCGGCGGTGGACGAGGTGCCGTCCTTCGGCTTCTTGTGCTTCGTTGACGCCTTCTTCTTGTGCGTCGTCTTCTTCGTCGACGACGTCTTGCCCATGTCGGTCCCGGCCATCTTGGAGGAGTCGGCCTTCATCGGCGCTTCGGCTTTCGGCGGTTCGGCCGGGGGTGCGGGCGAGGCGGGGGTCGCGGGTGCGGTGCCCTGCGCATACGCGGTCGCAGCAAAGGCGAACGCGCACAGGATCGTTAGAACCTTGTTCATCGAATTCTTCCTCAAAATGTGGGTTTCGACAGGGAGTCTACGTGTCGACGCCATTAACGCCAGTCTTGCAGTCACGGTTGACACATTCCCGCGGGATTCGGCCCGGCGCTCCGCACCCCCTTTGTGCCGGTAGGTCAATGGATTACATCAAGTCCCGCTCAAGCGCCTTTGCATCCATTGCCGGAGCAGCGCGACGGTGATCGGACGCTTGGCCGCGAGCGAATGCCGATCGAGCGCTGCGAGCGTCGCGACCAGCGTCGCCATGTCGCGGCGACCGTGGGCGAGCAAATAATCGATCACGTCTTTCGGGAGGCGAAAGCCGCGTTCCGTCGCGTAAGCGTCCAGCGCTTGTGCCTTGTCGTCATCCCGCAGTCCCGCGACCTCGTAAACGAGTCCGTATCCGAGGCGCGTGCGTAAATCGTCTCGCAGCGCGAGTCGCGCCGGCGCGACGCTCGCGGCGGCGAGAAGCTGGCCATGCGCAGCGGCGAGCGCGTTGTAGAGCGTGAACAAGCGACCTTGTGCGGCATCGTCGGCGGTATCGATGGCGTCGACACAGACGAGCGTCGACTGCGGCGCGGATGCGTCGACCTGCGCGGGATCGGCGAGGTAGCGAGTGGTCCTCCCGATCGCCGCAGCGGCCGCTGCGACGGCCTGCAGCAAATGCGTCTTGCCGACGCCGGCGGGGCCCCAGATCACGACGCCCGTCTCGCCGATCTCACCGCTCGCCAAACGACGCAGCGCCGCCACCGCTTCACGATTGGAGCCGATGACGAAATTCGCGAAAGCGGGCGGCTCAGGCTTCGCGAGCTCAAGAATCAACTGCTCCATCCGCTGCACCGCGTCAATCGCGGTTGTAGATTGGCGACACCACGTAAGCGCTGCGCAAATGACGCAAGCCGACCAGTATCGCGGCGGAGATCGGCAACGCGAGCAAGATCCCGGCGAAGCCGAATAACTGGCCAAACGCAAGCAGCGCAAAAATCACCGCCAATGGATGCAGGCCGATCCGGTCGCCGATCAGCCATGGGACGAGCACATAGTTCTCGAGGAGCTGTCCGACGCCGTAAACGGCCAGCACGGCAACGAAGCCCCCCAGCCCGTGCCATTGCAGTGCCGCGGCGACGACACCCAAAATGAGGCCCATTCCGAAGCCGACATACGGAATGAAAACGAGAAGTCCCGTCAGAATGCCGATCGAAAACGCGCGATCGAGTCCGGCGACCTTGAGTCCGATCGCGTAATAGCACGCGAGCACGACCATCACCAGCATTTGACCGCGCAGGAATTCTGCCAGCACGGCGTCGATGTCGCGGGTGATCGCCTTCGCCCTTGCCCGCCATGCGCGCGGCAGCAAATCGTCCAGCCGCTGCCACAGCATGTTCCAGTCGCGCAGCACGTAAAACATCACGACGGGTATCAGCGCCAGATTGACGAGCAGCGACAACACGATCAGGCCGCCGGTCTTGACGCCTGCAAGGACGCGCAGCGACAGCTCCTGCGCCGTGTCCGCATTCTCGGTCAGAAACTCGCGGATTGCCGCAACGTCGAGCGACAGCTTGATGCCGAAGTGCTCATCGAGCCACGGCACGACGGTGTTCGACAGCAAGGCAAGCAGATCGGGAACGCGACGCGACGCCAGCATGAATTCCGACTGAATCAACGGGATCAGGACAAAGAAGAGCGCGGCGAGAACGAGGCCGAACAGCAGGACCACGACGGTGGTTGCGAGCGTGCGCGGCACGCGCCGCGCCTTGGCGCGCTGGACGATCGGCGTCCCGAGGTAGGCAAGTATCGTCCCGACCAGAAACGGCGTCAGCACCGCGCCCAACCAGTGCAGCATCGCGATGATGACCAACGCGGCGCCGATGATCCACACGTAATGGCGCAGCGTCAGCGGCCGACGCGGCGTGGCCGCGCCATGCGGCCGCACGTCGGGCGAGAGGAGCGCGGCCGCCTCCGGGTCGCCGGTGCCGGGCGCCGGCGAGCGCAGGTCGGGGGTGGTCATCTGTAGAATTAACCTAGGCTCGCAAACGCCGCACTGTACCGTGCGACGAGCGGTTCGCTCAATCACCGGCAAATCCGAACGCTTTTCATGCCCCCCACCCGACCGTCAGCCGACGGCTCCCTGTCATACGCCGAAGCGGGCGTGGATATCGCCGCGGGCGATGCGCTCGTCGAGCGAATCAAGCCGTTTGCCAAACGAACGCTGCGTCCCGAAGTGCTCACCGGCATCGGCGGCTTCGGCGCGCTGGTGGACATCGGTCAGCGCTATCGTCATCCGGTGCTGGTCGCGGGCACCGACGGAGTCGGCACGAAGCTCAAGCTCGCATTTGCGCTCGACCGGCACGATACCGTCGGCATCGATCTCGTTGCAATGAGCGTCAACGATATCCTCGTCCAGGGTGCCGAGCCGCTGTTCTTTCTCGACTATTTTGCGAGCGGCAAGCTCGACGTCGATGTCGCTGCAGCGGTGATCCAGGGCATCGCGAAGGGTTGCGAGCAGGCGAACTGCGCGTTGATCGGCGGCGAGACCGCCGAGATGCCCGGTATGTATGCCGCCGGCGAATACGATCTCGCGGGATTCGCGGTCGGCGTCGTCGAAAAGGACGCCATTATCGACGGCCGCTCGATTGCCGCCGGCGACGTCGTGATCGGCATTGCATCGAGCGGCCCGCATTCCAATGGGTTTTCGCTGATCCGGAAGATCGTCGAGGCGAAGCACGTCCATTTCGAAATGCCGTTCGAGGGAAGGACCCTCGGCGACGTGCTGCTCGAGCCGACGCGGATCTACGTCAAGCCGCTGCTGCGCCTGATCCGAAAAATCCGCGTGAAAGGGATCGCACATATCACCGGCGGCGGACTGGTCGAGAACATTCCGCGCGTTTTGCCGAACAAGCTGCAAGCGCGGCTCGAGTGCAAGCGGTGGACGCGGCCGGGAATCTTCGACTGGCTGCAGCGCGAGGGCAAGGTCAGCGACGCCGAAATGCATCGCGTGTTCAATTGCGGCATCGGGATGGTCGTCGTGATCGCTGCGGCCGATGCAAACCGCGCGCTCGCCGTTCTCGAAGACGCCGGTGAACGTGCGCAGCCGATCGGCGAGATCGTCGCACGCGCGCCGCGCGCGCCGCACGCCGTCATCGTGTGATCTTGTCCGTTTTCGCAAGAGGCTCGAAATGAAGCCCGACGCTCGATGGCGCTCTCGCGCATCACCGTTCTGATCTCCGGCCGCGGCTCCAACCTGGGCGCGCTCGTCGCGCATGCGCGCGCCGGGCACGTTGACGGCGCGGTGACTCACGTGATCAGCAATCGTCCCGACGCCGCAGGGCTTGCCATCGCGCGCGATGCCGGCATTGCGACGAGCGTCGTCGATCATGCGAATCACGAGACGCGCGCCGCGTTCGACGACGCACTCGTCGCATGCGTCGTCGCTTCCGAACCGGACTTGATCGTGCTAGCCGGCTTCATGCGCGTGCTGCGCGCCGATTTTGTGCGGCGTCATGCCGGACGGATCATCAATGTCCACCCGTCGCTCCTGCCGCTCTATCCGGGGCTCCATACGCACCGTCGCGCACTCGCCGACGGCGTTCGCATCCATGGCTGCAGCGTGCACTACGTCACGCCCGACGTCGACGTCGGCCCGATCATCGCGCAGGGCGCGGTCCCGGTGTTGCCCGGCGACGACGAGACGGCGCTCGCGACCCGCGTCCTCGCCGTCGAGCATCGGCTGTTGCCCGCGGCGGTCGGATGGCATTGCGCGGGTCGGCTCGTCATCGAGAACGGTCGCGTTCGCGTTACCGATACCGCGACCGATCCCGACGGACTATTGCTGGTACCCTTGCCCCAATCACGCCCGCGAATAACGTGACCGCCGGCGAAACGTTTGGCGCCGTTCGCCGGTCAACCTGCTGACGACCGCATCTGCGATGGCCACGTTGGCAACCAGCCTATCTTCGCCGCACTCCGCGCGCGTTCTGCGAGCACGCCCGTTCCACGCGCGTCCCGCACTATGGATCGCACTCGCGTTGTCGATCCTGATCCATGCCGCATGGTCGCTATGGCCGATCGAGCCGCCGAAGTCGCCGGACGACGTGGTGCTCTCCGCGACGCTTACCGAAATGCCGGCACCGCCGGCATCCCCGCCGACGTCGATTCCCGCGAAACCGCGGCCCAAGCCGAAACGCGTCGTACCGCTCGCGCCGCTACCGAAACCCGTCCCCGAAACCGCCGCGACGCTCGGAGGCGACACGCTCGAGCCGGCGCTCGTTCCCGATCCCGAGCTCGCGTTCGATAAACCGCTCGCCGAAATTGCGCCCGAAGCGCTGGCGCGGGTTTCGCCGACGAAGACGCTGCCGCCGCGCCTCGACCTCGCATACAAAGTCTTTCTCGGCACGCAGGGTTTCCTGATCGGCGAGGCGACCTATCGCTTCGAGCATCACGGCGAGGCGTATCGGATCGCGACCGTCGCGCAGGCACGCGGCCTCGCAGCGCTGTTCATTCACGGCACGGGAAAAGTGGAGAGCAGCGGCATCATCACGCCGACCGGATTGCAACCGCAGGAGTTCGCCATCGAGCGCGGCAGCAGCGACAAGCGCGAAGCCGCGCACTTCGACTGGGACGCTGGCGTCGTCACGCTGCACGACAACACGACATTGCCGCTCGCGTCGCCGAGCTTCGATCCGATGACGCTGATGTGGCAGTCGTATTTCACGCCACCGGAATCGTCGGTGCAAGAGTTGAACGTCGTGACGACGCGCCGCATCGCCCATTACACCGTCACCCGCGAAGGGACGGAGAGAATCGCCTGGCCCCAAGGCGAAATCGAGACCGAACGATGGCATCGCAAGAGCGACGACGGCAGGATCGAGGCTTACTTCTGGCTCGCGCCGCAGATGCATTACGTGGTGGTGAAAATGCGCGTGTCGCAAACGGCTCGCGGCACGCTCGAAGCGCTGCTCGACTCGATCCGAGTCGACGAGCCAGCACCGAACGAGGGAACCGTTCCGGGTGATGCCGAGCAAGGTCCGAAGGCCGCCGAAGCGCAGGGTCGATGACGGTCCGCGCGAATCAACTCGACGGCCTGGCCGTCGCCATCGAGCGCGTCGGCTGCTTCGATGCACCCGCCGACACGGTTCTTACCGCCTTCTTTCGCGCGCACGCCGCGATGGGTCAGCGCGACCGCGCGTTCGTCGCGGAAGGCGCGTATGCCTACTTGCGGCGCAAACGTTCACTCGAAGCGCTGGCTGCGACCGTCGATCCGCACAAGCTTGCGATCTCGACGCTCGTCCGTGAATTGGGCCATTCCGTGCGCGAGTTGGAACCGGTGCTCCGAAGCAACGATGCCTCGTGGCTGGCCGATTTCAAGCACCGCGCGCAGACCGCGATGCTGGCGCCGGCCGTCGTTGCCGATGTTCCGGAGTGGCTGTGGGAACGACTGCGCGGTGTCTATGGCGATGCCGAAGCCATGGCGCTCGCGCGCGCATTTCAGACGCCTGCGCCACTTGATCTGCGCGCCAATCCGGCGAAGACCGCGCGCAGCGACGCACTCGTTCAATTGCAACGCGATAACCTCCAGGCGTTCGCGACGCCGTTTGCGCCGCTCGGCATTCGCGTCGCGGGTCGCCCGTCTCTCGTCAAGCATCCGTGGCTCGTCGACGGGCGTCTCGAGGTGCAAGACGAAGGCAGCCAGCTCGTCGGCCACCTGGTCGCCCCGCGCCGCAACGACATGGTCGTCGATTTTTGTGCCGGCGCCGGCGGCAAGACGTTGCTGCTCGGCGCATTGATGCGCTCCCAGGGGCGGCTCTATGCGTTCGACGTCAACGCGAAGCGACTCGCAAAGTTGACGCCGCGTCTCGCCCGTTCGGGCTTGTCCAACGTGCATCCGCAAGTGATCGCGCACGAAAGCGACGCGAAAGTGAAACGCCTCGCCGGCAAGATCGATCGCGTGCTGGTCGATGCGCCGTGCAGCGGCTTTGGCACGCTCCGGCGCAATCCGGATCTCAAGTGGCGCCAGACGCCCGTCGACATCGAAGAGCTCACGGCCAAGCAGCGGCGCATCATCGCGAGCGCCGCGGCGCTCGTCAAACCGGGCGGGCGTCTCGTCTATGCGACCTGCAGCGTGCTGCCGGAAGAAAACGATGCAATCGTCGAGGCGTTTCTCGCGGCGCATCCCGATTTCGTGCAACGCGATGCGGCCGCCGAGCTCGCACGAGCGGAAATTGCGCTCGACACCGGAACGTCGCTGCGGCTTTTGCCTCATCGTCACGGCTGCGACGGATTTTTTGCCGCAATCGTGGAGCGGGTCCGGTGACAGGCCGCTGAACCGGTTCGCCATACGATTTCCTGTAAGCTCCTCGCAAGCGAAAACGGTCACTCCATCGCTCACTACGTCGTGCTCGCTCCCATCGACTTCAACCGTATCGGGATGGCCCTTGCGACGCCGCGGGGCTGGGCGGACTTCGGCGTCGTCGCCGTCTGCCTCGGCATCGCGTGGGCCGTCGATCGGCGCGCTGCCTCTCGCGCCGCCCGTGATGAACGCCGGCGCTTCAACAGCGGCGTCGCGCGTGTCGTCTTTCCGCTGACCGCGCTCGCGTTGACGCTAATCGCCACGGCCGTGTTCAGTCGCTACGTCGGCGCGCCATTCTTTCTCGCGATTGCGGCGCCGCTCCTGATCGCGCTGGCAACGATTCGCATGCTTGTTTACGGATTGCGCCGAATGTTCAAGACGCAGAGTTGGCTGCCGGCATCGGAGCGCGCGATCGCGCTCGCGATTTTCGCGCTGGCTTTGCTCTATTTCCTGGGCCTGTTTCCCGAGATCGGCAATGCGCTCGAGGACATCCAGATTCCGCTGGGAAAAACGCGCATTTCCCTGCTGTCGATCGGCACGGCGGTGGTCGTCGTCGTCTTCACGCTGATCATCACGTTGTGGATATCCGGGCTGATCGAGCAGCGCTTGAGCCGTGCGATCCAATTCGACGCGAATCTGCGCGTCGTGTTCGGCAAGTTCGTGCGCGCGACGCTGCTCGTCGTCGGTGTGTTGATCGCGCTGCAGGCGATCGGCTTCGACCTCACGCTGCTATCCGTTTTCGGCGGCGCGCTCGGCGTCGGCATCGGGCTCGGTCTCCAGAAGCTCGCATCGAACTACATCGCCGGCTTCACGATTCTGATGGATCGCTCGGTCCGCCTGGGCGACATGGTCACCGTCGATGGCCGCTACGGCGCCGTGTCCAAAGTAACGTCGCGGTATGTGGTGGTGCGCAGTCTCGACGGTGTCGATGCGATCGTACCGAATGAAACGCTCGTGACGACAACGGTGCTCAACCATTCCTATTCGACGCGCAACGTCCGACTCGCGGTGCAGGTTCAGATCTCATACGACAGCGACGTCGATCGAGCACTCGCGCTGATGGAGGAAGCTGGACGCAGCCACGACCGCGTGCTCAAAGCGCCTGACGCTCCAACAGCGTTTCTATCGAGCTTCGGCGACAGCGGCATGGTTCTCGAGCTGGGCGTTTGGATTGCCGATCCCGAGAAGGGCCAGCTCAACTTGAAAAGCGCGCTCAACCGCGAAATTCTCAAGTCGTTCGGGAAAAACGACATCCGCCTGCCGTTCCCGCAGCGCGAAGTGCGGATCGTCGGCATGCCTCCGTCGTCCAACCTTCCCGTGAAACCCGTGGCGCCGGCCGCGACAGCGACGCTTTCGCCCGCCACTCCTCCAGGACCGAAACTTGCATCGTAACCGCGCTCAATCGGCCGAATTGAGGGTCAATCGCTTGTCAAAACGGTTGATCGAGGTCATATCAGATAGGCACAAAAGTCGCGTACAATGCGGCCCGGTGGAATTTAACGAGGCGACATCGATAGTCGGTCGCCGATTTACGGAAAATCAATGGGTTACGATATTCTTTCGGTTGCAGCGCACGGCTTCCTGTCCCTGCCCTGGTGGGGTTATATCGTCGTCACGCTGGCATTGACGCACGTCACCATTGCCTCGGTGACGATCTTCCTTCATCGGGGTCAGGCGCATCGCGGATTAGATCTCCATCCGGTAGTCGCGCACTTCTTCCGTTTCTGGCTCTGGCTGACGACCGGCATGGTGACGAAGGAATGGGTTGCGATCCATCGGAAGCATCACGCCAAAGTCGAAACGGACGAAGATCCGCACAGCCCGCAAACCCGCGGCATTCGCACGGTGTTGCTGCAGGGCGCCGAGCTCTACCGGACGGAATCGAGAAACCGCGAGACCCTCGAAAAATACGGTCACGGCACCCCGAACGACTGGCTGGAGCGCCACCTCTATACGCCCTACTCATGGCAAGGCGTCGGCGTGATGCTCGTGATCGACCTGCTGCTGTTCGGCCCGATCGGCGCGACGATGTGGGCCGTGCAGATGATGTGGATTCCGGTGAGCGCCGCCGGCATCATCAACGGAATCGGTCATTACTGGGGCTACCGCAATTTCGCCTGCAGCGACGCCTCGAAGAACATCGTTCCGTGGGGCATCATCATCGGCGGCGAGGAGCTCCACAACAATCACCACGCCTACGGCTCGTCGGCCAAGCTTTCGTCGCAGTGGTATGAGTTCGATATCGGCTGGATGTACATTTGCATCCTGCAGCAGTTGAAGCTCGCGACGATTCGCAAGGTCGCGCCGCGGCTCAAGGTCGACGCCTCGAAAGCTGCGCCCGATCTCGCCACGCTCCACGCGGTCATCACCCATCGCTACGCGGTCGTCACGAGCTACGCGCGCACGCTGAAGGCCGCGTGCGCCGCCGAATTCGCGTCGCTTCGCCAGCGTCGCGACCGCCGCAGCTCCGTGCCGACGCTCCGTTGCATCAAGCGCTGGCTCTCCAACGATCCGGCAACGTTGAGCGAAGGCGAACGTTCCCGCCTCGCCGAGGCGCTCGCCCACAGCAAGGTCCTGCAACAGGTCTATTCGATGCGCCAGGACCTGGTGGCACTTTGGGATCGCTCGACGGAATCGTCGGAGCAGTTGCTCGCGCGCCTGCAGGACTGGTGCCATCGCGCCGAAGTGTCGGGCATCGCGCCGCTTGCCCAGTTCTCGCTGCAGTTGCGCCGTTACGCGTAGCGATCCTCGTTCCACAAGGATCGGCCAAGGCCCGCGAAAGAATCGCGGGCCTTTTTGTTGATGCTCGCCGTGTCAAGCGTCGGCGGCGACCGAATGAGCTCCGCGGAACGCTTTGCGCGTCAAATGAACAGCCAACGGCAGCGGCGGCATTCGAAGCCAGTGCGAGCGAACGTACATGAGCCACAAGAGGAATCGATGCTCGGGCGGCCACGGCGCAGGATCGACCGGCGTCAAGACTTTCCTCAGCGTGCGTGTCATCCAGCCATCGACCGGTATCCGGGGCTTGAACGCGCGGATTTCGAGGCGTGTCGATTCGGGTATCGGCGTTTCGAGCACCGTTCGCAGCGTTTCGAGCGCGTAGTACAGCGGACGCCCCAGGCCTTGTTCGCGTGCCCTCTCGACGAGAGCGGTCCAAAACTGCGGATCTTGACTCGCGAAAGTGGTCGTCAACACGTGAAGATCGACGAGGTCGCGAAAGCGCGAGTCGAAATCGGAATCGAAGAACAGGTGAATCGCCGCGTGCAGCACGCTGTCCGCGGGACATAACAATCCCACGCCGGCGATTTCGCTCCCTTCGCTGGCTATCCAGAAGCGTTGCGGATCGGGCCGGAGCCGGCTCGCCGGTGGGCAGATCGTGTGATGCACGTCGACGGCGAGCAGGCGTCCTGGAAATTGCAACGGCGGAATCTCGTGCGACCAACGGCGATAGTAGGTCTGATCATACGCATCGAGCTTCGTGCCGCGCCACCCGGCATCGAGTAACGCACGCTCTGCGACGTCGATTCGATCCGCCGGCACCATGATGTCGATGTCGGACAACAGGCGCGTCGTTGCATGCGGCAGTCCGCGCAAAACGTAAGCGATGCCTTTCAACGCGATGATCGGAATTCCGGCCGGCACGAGCGCTCGGCGCACGCGTTCGAGCTCCCACCGCGCGAGCTGGGAAAGGCGCGCGGCGGCGACTTGCGCCGATCGCATCGCAGCGCGAGGCCGCTCCGGCACTTCGTCCAATATTCCCGCGACGGAGGCGGACTCGGCAAGATACGCAAGAACGGCGTTGCGTCGTGCGGAGGCGAGCAATCGCTCCCAATGCGCAAGCGACAGACGCCGCATCATTCCCGGTTCGCGAATCGCGTCGAGCACAAGCCCTGGCGAATTCGACGCTGTCATTGCAGCGCTCGCGCGGGAACCGCCCCACGGACCACCTCGTGCAGCGCCGCATGTGCGGCGGACAGATCGCCGTAGCGAAGGATGTAGCTCGGGCATCGCTCGATGATCGACGCAACCGCGCGGAAGCCGCGCTCCCCCACGACCTCGTAGTTGAACGAATTCCCCGCGAGCTTGAGAAATGCCGTCGTTCGCCCGAGCGGCAGCAGCTCGACCGCGGCGCCGACCTGGAAATCGGGGAAGACGATCGCGCCGATTCGGGCCGGCTCGCGCGCTCTGCGTACGCTTTCGATGGGAACACGAAAGTGCGCGACATCTCCTTTGCGCGTTTTCGGAAACACCGGACCGATGAACGCCTCGGCATCGAACGCGCGCATGACGGCGATCGATTCGTTCTTGAGCGCCGCCGGCCGCGCGAAAGGCAGAACCTTTGCGTCATCGAACGACACCACCGCGAACTCATCGGACAAAAAGCGCCATCCTCGGCACGAGAGTGACGCCGCGAGGGTGCTTTTACCGGAACCCGGCCAAGCGGGGAGCAACACCGCGCGATCGTTACGCTCGACGACGGCTGCATGCAACAGCAGATACTGATTCACGCGATTGCAGAACACCCAATTCAAGCCCCATTCGAACATCGGAAGCGCATGATCGATCGGGACGCGTTCAAACGGCATCACGCCGTCGACGATGAATTCGACTTGGGGCCGCAGCCGGCGCCTGATGCCGCGCGCGGGCAGCAGGCGAAGGTCGGCATCGGCGAATTCGTGGGTGTCGACGATTTCGTACTCGCCGTATAACGCGCGCAGGTGCTCCGCGAACAAACGCAGCGGCGTGCGCACGCGCACGGTGACGGGCGGAATCGCGATGCTGATTCCATCGGACGACATGCGCTCATGCAACGCCTGGCCGGACAGGTCGCCGATCCGCATCGTCAAACGATCGTCGTGACCAATCCGAGATTTTCGAGCTGCCACATGAGGTCGACCACCGCGTCGAATGGCAACGCCTGTTCGCCGAGCTCCAATCGCACCAGCAACATCCGATAGATCTCCGCCGTCCCGAGGCCCGACGATTCGTGGACGATCGACAGCACCTCGGCCGCCGTCGCATTCAGCAAGTGCGTCGCGCCGACGCGGGCATCGAACATCACGATGCCGTCATCGAAATCCGCGAAGGCAAAGTGCTGTCCGCCGGGGACACACCAGCGCGACGAATCAGGCGACGCGCGCTCGTTACGTGCTTCGGGCATTGAAACAGGATCGATCAAAGCAAAAAAGCGCGGGTTCCCGCGCTTTCGTGGAGCCGCACGAAGTGTACCGCGTTATCCGAGCATCGATTTCGTCGCCAAGGTGATCGACCCCATGCACGCGATCGATGCGTATTTGAGCTCGACGCCTGGATGCGCTTGCGGATCGAACGCCTGGACGGTTCCGGTCCGATCGACATACAAGAGGCCATAGCCGGACGTCTTGGGAATATGCCGAACCCCCCCTTGGGCCTCCAACGTCCGCTGCCCATTGGTCCACCAATAGGTGCTCGCGGCGCTCTGATCTGGACTGAGGGGGTCGGTGCAGCCCGAAAGCTGGTCCTTAGGATCCTTCATGCAATAAGCCATCTGCGTGTTTCCGGGCCATTGCGTCCCCGACTTCATCGGCGCTCGATACCACTGATCCGGACCCAGGGTGACGCGCTGCGGAGTCGTCGTTTGGGTCGGCGTGGCGTCCCAGCAATTGAGGCTCGCAGCCGCGACGCCCGCACCGCTCATCAACGTATAAACAGTGGGGACGGCGGCCGCGCCCAGCAGCAATCGACGACGTCGGGCACGGATTAGATCTTCGCGCCGGTCTGCCGCGGGCGGAACTGCCTGCGTTTCGTCACGCTTTCCGGTGACTTCGGACATTGCTAGCCCTTCCCTTTTAAGGGTTTGGCTGGAAACCTAAGCAAAAAACACACCTTATGCAGTACCGCGGTTTTTACCTGTTAAATCAATAACGTCGATCGACGCTTGTTTAGAAATGCGTCGCTTTGTCGGGCCGTTGTAAGGAACGGCGACGATTTGGCGCCGCCTCCGTTGGTTGAAGACTACATGAGTCCCAAATAGGCAGGGAAGTTCGCGACTATTTGAGCTTCGTCTCCTTGTACTTGACGTGCTTGCGGGCGACGGGGTCGAACTTGGTAATCTCCATCTTATCGGGCATGTTCTTTTTGTTCTTCGTCGTCGTGTAGAAATGGCCGGTGCCGGCCGACGATTCGAGCTTGATTTTTTCGCGCATGACTCGTGTCTCCTATGGCCGCATCAAATGCGCTCGCCGCGTGCGCGGAGCTCGGCCAGCACGACGTCGATTCCGTTCTTGTCGATCGTGCGCAGTGCGGCATTGGTAAGCCGCAGCCTGATCCAGCGGCTCTCGCTTTCCACCCAGAAACGGCGTTGCTGCAGATTGGGCAGGAAGCGGCGCTTGGTGCGGTTGTTCGCGTGCGAGACGTTGTTCCCGACCATCGGGGCCTTCCCCGTAACTTGACAGACTCGAGCCATCGCCCGCTCCTTCCGATGCGCCGGCCGGCGGATTCGCCTCCAGCAAAGCCATGAATTATCGCCTTTTTAGGCTTCTTTTTCAAGAAGGCGCGACCCATTGGGCGCTGACTATCGGTGCGCCTGAACCGCCAGCTTTGCGTTTCGCCGCGCTTGGTTCTCGGATCCGCTCTATGCAGACAAAGGATTTTGCCAAGGAACGCCGGAAAATTTCCCGAAGTCGCTGTCGGTCGAACACACGGTCAAACCGTGCTCTACTGCCAACGCAGCCAGATGCGCATCGGGAACGAAATTGGCCTGCGCCCCTGTGTTGATCAATAGTCCCCCCAAAATCTCACGGTGCCGCTCGGTTGCGGATGGAATCCATGCGACTTCTACATCGAGCCACGACTGAACTTGGCGCCATGCGCTGTCGATCGACTCGGGGCGCGGAAACACGCGAGCATTCGTAACGATACGAAGAAACCCGAGCAGGCTCGCCCATGGCAAGCCAACTCGCGTCAATCCGCTCATTTGTGCGTCGAGCCATTCACGCGCCTGGTTGTGGTGCGGAAATGAAACGACATGCGCGTACACGAGCAGGTTGGCGTCGATAAGAATCACTTGAACGACTCGTTCTCGGCGATCGCGAGAACTTCGGCCACGTTGTCCACGTTTCCAAAGCGGCACCGTCCAAGATCGACCGCCTCCGTCCGAAACGGTTTTCGCCGTCGCCGGGGCTCGGCCATATGCTTCAGCCCCTCACGCAGGGCTTCGTTGACGATATCGCGGAGACTCTGGCTTCGCGCTTTGCGAAGGCGTTCGATCACTGCGGCAACATCCTTGTCGAGAGTCAAAGTCGTGCGCATCATCAAAGCATAGCCAATTTGATGTCTTGATGTCAAACCGATGGCTCGCGTGGCCGGCCGCTACTCGATGGTGATGACCAGCTCAGAATACCGGGCGAGCATCGCATCCGCGGTCAGCAGGCGCATCGTTTCGTGCATCGCCTGAGCGATCAGCAAGCGGTCGAACGGGTCGCGATGGTGGTCAGGAAGTTGGCCGACGCGACCTGCGTGCTCGGCTGTTATTGGGAGCTCCGCGAACCCGCTGGCGGCAATTCCTGCTACAAGCTTTTCCAAATCGACGTCGAGCTTGCCGACCGAGGCCTTGATCGCGGATTCCCAAATGGAGGCCGCACTCACAAACACCGCTTCGGCCCGATCCAGCGCCTGGCGTGCGGGTCGGTGGAGTCGCCGCGAGTCCGCCAGGAACCACAGATAGACCTGCGTGTCGAGAAGAAGCTTCAGCGCCGTCCTTCGAAGCGAGCGAGCATTTCATCGGGGAGTGATGCATCGAAGTCGGCTGCAATCTTGATTCGACCTTTGAGGAAACCCGGCTTGTATGGTTTCCGTCGAGATGCAACGGGAACGAGCCGAGCCACTGGTTTGCCGGCGCGTGCAAGAACGATTTCCTCACCTCGCTCCACCCGCTCCAGCAGCTTCGATAAATGGGTCTTGGCGTCATGCACGTTGACGGGGTCACGGTCGTCCATGGGGCATTCTTCCACATATTAGCTAAGTCGGACTAAGTTTATCACAGACACTCTGACCGGTAGACAAAATACTCGACTTTCTGGGGGTTGTTAGAGCAACCCTCGCTCCGCAAACGATACGACCCGATTGCCCGCCACGACGAAATGATCGAGCGTACGGATGTCGACCAGTGCGAGCGCTTGCTTGAGTGCCTGGGTCAGCAATTCGTCGGCGCGCGAGGGCTCGGCGACCCCGGATGGATGGTTGTGCGCAAAGATCACGGCCGCCGCGTTGCGGTCGAGCGCAGCCTTCACGATTTCCCGTGGATAAACGCTCGTCTGCGCGAGTGTTCCGCGAAACATTTCATCCGCAGCGATAAGCCGATGCTGGCTGTCGAGAAACAGCACGACAAAGATTTCGTGCGGCAACTCGCTAAGCGAGAGTCGCAGATAGTCGCGGACGGCCTCCGGCGACGTGAGGACACTGCCCGAGCGCACCTCTTCGGCGAGCAGCCGCCGTGCGACCTCGACACCCGCTTTGAGCTGCGCGATTTTCGCCGGACCCACACCGCGGCACGATGATTTTCCTTTTCGGAATGCGTTGAAAACGCCACCGAGACTGCCGTACTGCGAAAGCAAATCGCGCGCGAGATCCAGGGATGACACGCCTCGCACACCGGTGCGCAACACGATGGCAAGGAGCTCAACATCGGTGAGCGACGCACTGCCGTTGGCGAACAGGCGTTCGCGCGGTCGTTCACAAAAAGGCCAGGCGCCGATGCTCATGGTCGATGCCAATATAGGTCATCGCCGTCAGCCGGTGTATCGGCCAGGTGGATGATGACGCCGCGCCGCCAGTCCGATGCGCTACGCGAAAATTTCCGTCACGGAAAGCTTTATGTCCGGCAATGCAAGGGGCGAAGCGACGTCACCGGGGAGCAACTCGACGGACGTGGCGTACCCATTGGTCTTTCGATCGCGATAGACCTCGATGCACTTTTTCGAGACATTCACGATCCAGCCGCGCGCGACGCTCCGTCGCCTCGATGCGCCGATTGGACGCCTCAACAGTCCGAAGCAGTTCCTCGATTGCGGTGCGTGCCTCCTCGGTGCTTCTATTCATTCGGTCGATCAGTCCCGAT